>NZ_WWTL01000005.1:0-25554 GCF_009874105.1 Clostridium sp. BIOML-A1
GTAGTCGAAACTGTAGCAGGAATCACAGGTTATACATTGACAACCAGCCACAAGGTAGGAAGTGGAAGTAAAGTTGATGGCAAGACAGCAACAGCAGCCGTACCAAATGGCGGAACAGCAGAAGTAGTATTTACAAACAACTACAAGAAGCAGGTCGGCAGCCTGAAGCTGACAAAGACAGTAAGTGGAGACAAGACGCTTGCGGATGTAGCAGCGGATATCAGCTTTAAGATCACAGGCCCAGACAGCTACAGCAAGACCGTAACCGGAGCAGAACTGTTAACAGCAGGCGGCAGTGTACAGATTGATGGCCTTGCAGTAGGTGACTACACAGTAGTCGAAACTGTAGCAGGAATCACAGGTTATACATTGACAACCAGCCACAAGGTAGGAAGCGGAAGCAAAGTTGACGGAAAGACAGCAACGGCAGCTGTAACAGATGGAGCAACCAGCAACATAGAGTTTGTAAACAATTACAAGAAGCAGGTCGGCAGCCTGAAACTGACAAAGACAGTAAGTGGAGATAAGACACTCACAGATGTAGCATCAGATATCAGCTTTGAGATCACAGGCCCAGACAGCTACAGTAAGACCGTAACCGGAGCAGAACTGTTAACAGCAGGCGGCAGTGTACAGATTGATGGCCTTGCAGTAGGTGACTACACAGTAGTCGAAACTGTAGCAGGAATCACAGGTTATACATTGACAACCAGCCACAAGGTAGGAAGCGGAAGCAAAGTTGATGGCAAGACAGCAACAGCAGCCGTACCAAACGGCGGAACAGCAGAAGTAGCATTTACAAACAACTACAAGAAGCAGGTCGGCAGCCTGAAGCTGACAAAGACAGTAAGTGGAGACAAGACGCTTGCGGATGTAGCAGCGGATATCAGCTTTAAGATCGCCGGATCAAACGGATATAGCAAGACGATAGCCGGAACAGAACTGGATGCAAGCGGAAGTTATACGATTAATAATCTTGCAAAAGGAACTTATACGGTGAAAGAGACTGTGACCGGATCAACAGGTTATACAGTCACTACTACTTACAAAGTAGATGGTGGAAGTACAGAAGCCGGAGCAACAGCAACGGCAGCCGTACCAAACGGCGGAACAGCAGAAGTAGCATTTACAAACAACTACAAGAAGCAGGTCGGCAGCCTGAAGCTGACAAAGACAGTAAGTGGAGACAAGACGCTTGCGGATGTAGCAGCGGATATCAGCTTTAAGATCACAGGCCCAGACAGCTACAGCAAGACCGTAACCGGAGCAGAACTGTTAACAGCAGGCGGCAGTGTACAGATTGATGGCCTTGCAGTAGGTGATTACACAGTAGTCGAAACTGTAGCAGGAATCACAGGTTATACATTAACAACCAGCCACAAGGTAGGAAGCGGAAGCAAAGTTGACGGAAAGACAGCAACGGCAGCTGTAACAGATGGAGTAACCAGTAACGTAGAGTTTATAAACAATTATGCAGAGAATCCGGGAAGCCTGAAGCTGACAAAGACAGTAACAGGAGATAGAAGCTTTGCAGATGTAAAAGCAACTATTAGCTTTGAGATCGCCGGACCAAATGGCTACAGTGAGACAGTATCAGGAACACAACTTGATACAAGCGGTAGTTACACGATCGATAATCTTGCAAAAGGAACTTATACGGTGAAAGAGACGACTACCGGACCAAACGGCTATACAGTCACTACTACTTACAAAGTAGATGGTGGAAGTACAGAAGCCGGAGCAACAGCAACGGCAGCCGTACCAAATGGCGGAACAGCAGAAGTAGCATTTACAAACAACTATAAGAAGCAGGTCGGTAGCCTGAAGCTGACGAAGACAGTAAGTGGAGACAAGACACTCACAGATGTAGCATCAGATATCAGCTTTAAGATCACAGGCCCAGACAGCTACAACAAGACCGTAACCGGAGCAGAACTGTTAACAGCAGGCGGCAGTGTACAGATTGATGGCCTTGCAGTAGGTGACTACACAGTAGTCGAAACTGTAGCAGGAATCACAGGTTATACATTGACAACCAGCCACAAGGTAGGAAGCGGAACCGAAGATAATGGCGATACAGCAACAGCAACTGTAGCAGATGGAACAACGATCGATGTCGAGTTCATAAACGATTACGCTAGAGAACTTACCTCTGTAACAGTTAAGAAGATATGGAACGATAATAACAATAAAGCCAATAAACGTGCACCATTTGTAAGCGTACAGCTTTATGCAGGAACAGCCGTTTCTGGTGTAGCAGCTCGGTTGGATGAGAATAATTCATGGACGCATACATGGACAAATCTTCCAAAGTATGATGATGCCGGACAGTTAATCTCATATAGCGTCAAGGAATTAAATGTACCGGCTGAATATACAGACAGCGTAACGACAGATCCTGTAACAGGCGAGATAACGATTACAAATACAAGAGTTGGAACTAAGGGCAAACTTGTACTTACAAAGATGGTTGTTGGTTCTGTAGATAAGACTACAGCAGCTAGCGCGATCGAGTTCAAGATTACAGATGAAGCCGGAAATGTCGAGACATATTCATTGAATGATTTCAAGTATGATGTGACTACAAAGCAGTATACATTGGAACTTGAAAAACCTGCTGGCAAATATACAGTAGAAGAAACCAAGTATGATATCGATGGATATGAGACCAAGAGCATCAAGTATGCGATTGGTACAGGACTTCAGAAGGATGGTAAGACAGTAGATGTTCAGGTAGAGATAGATGAGACAGTAGATGTAACATTTGTGGATACCTACGATGAGACCACAACTACAGAGACAACCACCGAAGATACTTCTGAGACGACAACTACGGAGACAACCACTGAAGATACTTCTGAGACGACAACTACGGAGACAACCACTGAAGATACTTCTGAGACAACAACCACAGAAAATACAACTGAGGCTACATCGGAGAAGACTACAGAAGTAACAACTACAGAGACAACAACAGAAACGACGACAGAGGAGACAGTAGATAAGCCAAAGACAGGTGATGATTCACCGATAGCTTTCCTTCTTATTATGATGTCAGTATCACTTGCGGGAGCAGGAACTGTTGTCTATAAGAAACGTAAGAATCAGAAATAATATCTGATAGCAAGCAAAAATAAGACGCCGGACTGTCATAATTGACAGCCCGGCGTCTTTCGATAAGATTATCATATATATAAATAAGACAAGCCTGTCTGTGATGATGGCTGCTGTGATCAGTAATGACATTCATGTAGTTTCGTAATGAGATACACTCTAGCTGTCAGCATCAAGCCCTTGTTTGAACCCGTAAGGGTGAGTTGGGGCGACTGCTGACAAATAAGCGGGTGTATCGAATAGAAACTACATGAATGTCATAACTGATCACAGTAAGCCGTTATTACAGATAGGCTTTTATATATGGTGATGTTATGCGAATATCTTATCAACAGGCTTTGCGACATACATAATGGTAAGCATCAGCGTGCAGGCAGCCCAGATGATAGGTTCGGTGATCGCTACGCCCAGATATCCGAGGGCAGGTGCCAAGAACATAACAGCAAGGATCTTTCCGACCATTTCGATCGTACTGGAAAGCACGGGAACAATCTTTCTTCCCATACCCTGCATAGCACAGCGAAGTACGAACAATGGTCCGAGTACATAGAAACAGCACATGCTGATTCGGATATACATAACAGCTGGATCGATTACAGCTGCGTCGCTTGTTCCGGCAACCAGACGGAGCAGAAGCGGAGCGGTTGGGAAACCGACCAGAATAATAAGTGTGGTTGCGATCGTATTTATAAGGATGCCGGCACGGATACCGGATTTTACACGGTCGATCCTTTTGGCACCGATGTTCTGACTGACAAAGGTTGTAACTGCGTTTCCGATAATATAGAGAGCTACATCGAGGATATCGAAGATCTTTCTTGCTGCGGTATGTGCAGTAATGATATTTGTACCTAGCTTATTGATAGAACTCTGTAAGGTAACAGTACCTATATTTACGATACAGCTCATGAATCCCATGGCGAGAGCGGATTGTACCAGATCGCTAAAATCTGTATGGTCAACTCTGTATTCATCTTTTTTAGGGATCAGAAAGTCACATTTTGTGAAGATGTATATAAAACATGCAACACCGGCAACTGCCTGCGAGATAACTGTAGCGATAGCTGCTCCGGCAACACCTGAATGGAAGCCCTGGATAAATAACAGATCCAGTCCGATGTTCAGCACAACTGCGATGCCAAGGAAGATCAATGGGGTCTTGCTGTCACCGACAGCACGTAGCAGATTTGCACCAAAATTATAAATTGCTGAAAAGATAAGTCCTGCTAAAATGTATTTGACGTACTTGTCAGCCATATGTATAATTTCCTCAGGTGTACCAAGAAGCACAAGGAGGTCATATATAAACAGAAGTCCAACGATCGTAAGAACGATGGAAGTAACAAAGGTGAGAATTGCTGAGACACCGATACATTTTCGCATGTTTTTCTGATCCTGAGCACCGAAATACCGGGCGATCGGGATCGATAAGCCGAGCGTGGCGCTGTTCAGAAATCCGATCAGTGTATTCGAGATGACATTGGTTGCTCCAACGGCTGCAAGCGCATCGGGATTGATACAGTTTCCGACAATGGCAGAATCACAGAAGCTATAGAACTGCTGTGCAATCTGTCCGAGAATCATTGGAAGGGCATAGAGCCATATTACTTTTATTGGTTTTCCTTCGGTTAAATCTTTCATATTATATAACTTGCAGAACGCCATCAGACGCTGCTTTCTCCTTTCGTACTATTGAATTATATACATTTTTGGGAAAGTGTAAAGAGAAGTAAACATAAAAAAAGGTACAGAAAATTTACAATCAGATTTGGTGAAAATGACAGATTGTGGAAGAAAATGAAAATTGCTGCATGAAAATGGATAGATATATCATGGATTATGCAGTATGATATGTAAGATAAGTTTAGGTTTTATCGGAAATAATGTATGTTAGAATAAAAAGTTAGAAGGATTGGATACGAATGAAAAAAGATAATCAGAAAGATGAAAAGATATCTAATAAAGAAGAAAGTAGTCGGCAGAGATTGAAAGGTTTATCCTTTATAAAGGCATTTTTGTTTTTTGCTGTTTATATAGCAATATTGGTCTTGGTAGGGGTGCAGGCGGTATCCAGATCCGGGGAGACAAATAAAAAGAAGATTTCCATATATAAAGAAGCAACGCCGACGGATGCAGATACCGATATAGAAGGTGTGACAAAAAATGAGAAAGAAAATACAAAAGATCATCTGGAACTTGCTCAGCCGGCAGAATTAAAGAAGGTAGATGCTGTTTCTGCCGGACAGGACTATAATGGCATAGATCTGAAAGACAATGGAATGCCATATGCCATAAAGATTAATCGTAAAGAGAATATTGTTACAGTATACAGTCTGGATTCGGATGGTTTTTATACAGTTCCGGTTAAGGCATTTCGATGTTCGGTATCCCTGGATGATACGACACCGGCAGGCTTATTTACAACAACAGAGAAGCGGTTGGAATGGGCGATTCTGCAAGGAAATGTATACGGACAGTATGCTTACCAGATTCATGAGGGAATTTATTTCCATTCCGTTCCTTATACAGAAAAGGGAAGCGATAAACTTGAGACATGGGAATATAATAAGCTCGGAGAAGGGGCATCGCTTGGATGTATCCGTATGTGTGTGGCGGATGTGAAATGGATCTATGAGAATTGTATGCCGGGAACACAGGTATACTTATTCGACAGTGATTATCCGGGACCGCTTGGCAGACCACAGCAGCCATATGTTTTTACTGAGACAGATGATACTGGCTGGGATCCGACAGATACGACGCCGGGCAATCCGTTTGCCGGAACGGCGGCGATATATGGAGCGGTAAGCCATAGCATTGAAGTGGGAGAGCCGTTTGACAGTAAGACAGGTGTTCTTGCATTTTCATCAGATATGGAGAATGTAACGGATCGGCTCATGGTAGAAGGAACAGTAGACAACCAGACACCGGGTGAATATAAATTATCTTATTACTTTTATGATAATGGAAAGAAAATATTACGGGATATCTATATTACGGTCAAGGACACGGAACCTCCTGTTATTACGGAAGCACCGGATGAACTGCACCTGAGAGGTTGTCATGGGGATGCAGATGAACTGGCAGCTTTGATCGCGCGAAATGTTACAGCCTTTGATGGTGATAAGAAGATCATCTCATACGATGTGATCCCACAGACGGAGGAAGCCGGGGTAGACGATGACCGGACAACAGAGAATCCGGTTCTTGTGATAGACCTGACAGGTGTACAGGAGACACCGGGAACATATGAAGTATCCTGTTATGCGAAAGATACCGCAGATAACCGATCAACCGTGTGGAAGATAACGATTGCTTTAGAGGAATAGAGAAGGACAGCAGAAAGCTGAAAAAGAAGAGAGGTTAGAAGTTGGATATTCGATCAGAAAATGATAAAAAAAGCGGTTATGAAGTGCAGATGGAAGCAGAAGAACGAGTGATCGTATTTGCAGTAGCCTCCGGTGGAGTATCGGTAGAGGATACAGAGAAATCACTGGATGAACTGGAGGAACTTCTGGAAACCGCAGGGGCAGCTACAGTCGGAAGACTAATCCAGAGTCTGGATTGTGCAACAAGTGATCTATATCTTGGCAGTGGTAAGGTAGAAGAACTGCGAAGCATGGTCGCTATGTATGATGCGACAGGCGTCGTCTGTGATGACGAGTTATCACCGGCACAGTTGATGAACCTTCAGGATGCACTTAATATAAAAGTAATGGACAGAACGATGGTTATTCTGGATATATTTGCCGCACATGCCGGAAGCTATGAAGGAAAGCTGCAGGTAGAGCTGGCACAGCTCAGATTCCGGGCGACCAGACTGGTAGGTATGCGTGATTCCCTGTCGAGACTTGGTGGAGGAATCGGAACCAGAGGTCCCGGTGAGAAGAAGCTGGAGATCGACCGTCGAGTGATAAGAGACAGGATCTCGAAGCTGAAAGCGGATCTTCGTCAGGTAGAGGGCAGACGGACAGAACAGAGAAAGCAGCGGAACAGGACGGGGATTCCGGTTGTAAGTATTGTAGGATATACAAATGCCGGCAAGTCAACTCTGTTAAATAAGCTGACGGGCGCAGGTGTTTTGGAAGAAGATAAGTTATTTGCAACGCTTGATCCGGCAACGAGAAATGCTGTACTTCCCGCCGGACAGCAGGTGCTGTTCACGGATACAGTAGGATTTATCCGCAAGCTGCCACACCATCTGGTGGAGGCATTCAAGTCGACACTTGAGGAGGCGAAGTACAGTGATGTAATCCTCCATGTTGTGGATGCGTCCGACCCGAACTGGGATCGGAATATGGAGACGGTCTATGCGACACTCAGACAGTTAAATGTAGATGAGGAAAAGGATCATCCGATTATTACAGTGTTCAACAAGATCGATAAACTATCGGAGAATGAGGATATATCGATGATCAAGGACCTTCGCGCAGATCGTATGGTATATTTGTCGGCAAAGACCGGTGCTGGAATCGATGATCTGCTGGTACAGGTTGAAGAAGTTCTGCGGGAGCAGAAGACATATATCCGGCATACATTTGCTTATCAGGATGCGGGGAAGCCGGGATTGATAAGGAAATATGGCGAAGTTCTGACGGAAGAATATCTGGAGGACGGAATCTTTGTTGAAGCATATGTTCCAAAGAGCCTGATCGGTCAGCTTGGTTTGGATAAAAATCTTTGACAAATCCTCTGTTTTCTACTAATGTAGGAATTGTCGGAGTTAATATAGAATAAACATGAAAACGAAGCAGATGGATGATCTGCTATATATTCATCAGAACGAAAGGAAAATGAGATGGACGAAAATAATATGAATCAGGGATTCCCGGAGAATCCGAATGGTGCTGACGGCGGTATGAATGATCAGACACCGGAAAACAATATGTCATATGGTTATAATGCAGATTCGAACATGGGTGCATACAATAACATGAATGGCTATAATGCAGATCCGAACACGGGTGCATACAATAACATGAATGGCTATAATGCAGATCCGAACACGGGTGCATACAATAACATGAATGGTTATAATGCAGATCCGAACATGGGATATGCACAGACGGACATGAATGAATTTGGTGATCAGACACCATATCAGGCAACTGTGCCAAAGAAGAAAAAAGGTGGAAAGATCGCATTATTTACATTTATAGGTGTTGTGTTGGTTGCAGCGATTATTACTGCAGTTTATTTCTTTGTAAGAAAGACTCCTGCCGAGGCAATTAAGGAGGCAATGAAGAATACAGTTACCGAGTCGGTAGATTCATCACCGTTAGAAGATGTAATCGGCGTATCAGAGTTCAGTGAAGATAAGATGGATTTTGATATGAACCTGAAGGTGAACAGTATTTATAAAATGGATGGTTTATCCGGATCTACATACGGAATAAGCGGAGCATTTGAGAAGCAGAAGGATAATTCATATAATCTGAATTTGAACGGTTCCCTGACTATTGCCGGCGAGACCGTAAACGCAAATCTTTATGGAATTGACAAGGTTTTCTATTTTGAGCTTCCTGAGTTGTATGATTCTGTGTTCAAGATGGATCTTGCGGTTATGCTGAAATCACTTGATACATCAGATATGGACGAAGCAACCCAGAATGAAGTAAAGGCGCTGTATGAGAAGTATATGGAGCCTGCTACAGAGGATTTGAAGAAAGCAGTTACCTATGACAGAGTAGGAAGCGCAGAGATCGAGAAGCACAACGGCGACAAGGAAAAATGTAAGCAGTATACAGTTACACTTCCGACTGCTGATGTAAAGGCGTATGTGACAGCACTCTGTAATTATCTGAATGCTTATGCATCTGATTATATTACAGATGATCAATTAGATGAGATCGGAGTTACAAGAGCTGAATTATCACAGGCATTTCAGTACATTCCAACTTATTATGGAATGATGTTTTCAAAAGATTTTGTTGTAAATATATATGTTAAGAAGAATCAGTTAGCAAGAATCAGTATGGATTATAAGTTTACTGCTCTTGGTGGAACTGCATCTGTTGTATGGGATTACATGGGTGAAGAACACCCGGCGGATGATGTTTATTTCTGTGCATCCGTAAAGAAGGACGAGAAGGAACTCGGATCTGTATCATTCAGTAAGAAGAAAGAGAACACAAAGGACTCTTATGTATATAAATTAACAGACAGCGTTGTTGTAAATGATAAGGCTGTTGCCGGTCTGGAACAGACAGCAACCTTCACAAAATCGACAAATGCATTTGAAAGTCATCTGACATTGACTGCAAATGATGAGGCTGTATTTGCATATGATCTGACAGGAAGCCTGAAGGATGTCCGGAAGGGTAAATCCTTTGGCGCAACAGTTGATTCGTTTAAGGTTACGGATGGTGGCGATACCGTATATGCGGATCTTTCCGGTGATGTACAGTTTGGTGATCTTGGAAAAGAGATCGGGAAGCCGGACGAATCCAAGCAGGTTGTAGATTATACTGAGATGACAGATGAATATATGGAATCAAATATCAATCAGGAAGCAGCACAGAGGATTGTGTCAGCATGGAGTTCAGCACTTGGTTCCGCAGTCGATAACGGAGATATAGACATTGACGATTTTATTACATCGGATGCAACTACTGATGATGGTGACAATGATGATGAATATGTAATTGACAGTTCTTCCATTGATGATGTAGATTATTCCGGTTATGTCATGAAGGGTGAGGGCTATACAGTTGCCCTGAATGATCCGGCGGGTTACGACAGAGGATATGCAGATAATGAAGAGATAGATATCTACAATGACAAATATAATGCATATTATACATTGACACCGAACTGCGACAAAGAGAAGGAATGCGAGAACTTTATGACATATTTTGACTATCTTGGAGAAGATGGCAGCGTTCTTGATAAAAAGATGGAGCAGGTGACCGGAACTGATGGCAAGACAATGGACTGTTATGTAATAGATTCAGATATCTATGATATAAAGGTTCGTGATTATTACTATTTCTATCCGATCAACGATAAAGATTATATAGTTGTAAATGTAAATGTCTGGGCAAACGGAAAGGATCAGGAGGTTGATGCCGATATCACAGCCATCGCCAATGAGCTTGTCAATGACCAGATCATAAATGTACAGGAGCAGTAGGATAAAGGTATTCCGGGAGCACATATATGAATGTTGTAGAAGTAAAAAATGTAAGAATCGGTGAGGGTATGACAAAGATTTGTGTACCTATGGTAGCACCGACTGAGTATGATGTGGATATGCAGATACGAACGATCAAGAAATCTAAGACGGATCTGGTAGAATTCAGAGCAGACTGTTTTGAGGATTGTCTGGATATGGATGTATTGATAAAAATACTTGAGAAGATTCAGGATAAGTTAGCAGAGTTTCCGATCGTATTCACATTCCGGACCAGAAGTGAAGGCGGAAGTCATGATATTACACCGGATCAGTACAGAGAAATGTTGTTACGAGTGGTTGAAAATGAACTGGTTGATCTGATCGATGTTGAATATTTCTATGATATTCCTTTTGTTACAGAAGTAATTGAAGCAGCGCATGATCATGGTATCAAGGTGGTTGTATCCAATCATGATTTCAAGACGACGATACCGATGGAACAGATTGTGGGCAGATTCAAGGAAATGATAGACACAGGTGCAGATATTGCGAAGATCGCAATGATGCCTGAGGATGGCTCACAGGTTGTCGACATGATGCAGGCTGCAAAGGAATTGCAGGAGTATGGGAATCAGACACCGCTTATCGTTATCTCTATGGGTGAGCTTGGCGTATCAACCAGAACAACCGGAGAAATGTATGGCAACTGCATCTCATTTGCAACTGCGGGTATTCCTTCTGCACCGGGCCAGATCGATGTGGAAGCACTTCGCAGTCAGCTTGAGATGATCCACAATATAATCGGCAGCTAGAGATGAAGGATGGAGACTGGATAGTTTTATTTGCAGAGGACAGAGAATTTCTGCGGATAAGATTCTCCGGTCTTTATTCTTATAGAACAGGAGAGATTGGCTTGAAAGAATATATTAATAAATATCTGGACAGATACAATAAAAGAGACTATTATCCCTGGCATATGCCGGGCCATAAAAGGCAGGATGTATTTGCGGATGATTTCTGGGAGATATTATTCCGCCGGGATTTTACGGAGGCGGAAGGACTGGACGACCTTCATGAACCGGAGCTGTTCATGAAGGACAGTCTGGAGCAGATGAGACGATTCTACGGCACAGAGAAGACATATATGATGGTGAATGGTGCGACCGGTGGGATATTGGCAGCACTCTTTGCATGTGCACCGGAGCACGCAAGGATTCTGATGGGAAGAAACTGTCACAAATCTGTCTGCCATGCAGTAAGTCTGTTGAATCTGGAACCGGAGTACATCGTGCCGGAGCTTTTGCCGGGAACAGATATATTTGCAGATATTACACCGGAGCAAATCGAGCAGAAGATACAGGAGATGAAGCAGAGAGGTGAGCTGCCTTCTGCTGTGGTTATCACTTCGCCGACTTATGAGGGTGTGATCTCGGATATCTGCGGAATTAAGAATGTGCTTGTTCCGTATGATATCCCATTGATTGTGGATGAAGCACATGGAGCACATCTTCCGTTTATGCCGAAGCGGAATCTGTCAGCAGTTGCGGCAGGAGCGGATCTGGTTATCCAGAGCACACATAAGACACTTCCGGCATTGACGCAGACCGCACTTCTTCATGTGAATCGGAAAGATCTGATTCCGAGGGTGGAACGCTATCTGCATATTTTTCAGACATCATCACCATCGTATCTGTTCACACAGAGTATGGAGAAAGCGGTCGTATATGCAGTGAATCACCCGGAAGTATTTGACGCATATCGAAAACGGCTAAAGCATTTTAGAAAAAAATGTAAGGAATTGAAGCATATCAGACTGTTACAACCGAAGCAGACATGTTATGCTTATGATAAATGTAAGCTGGTATTCACAGTGACGGGCATATACCCGGAGAATATGGATAATACAGATGGCCAAAAGTATGAAAAGGCGACCGGCCCATGGCTTGCCCATGTACTGGCAGAGAACTTTCATCAGGTGGTTGAGATGGCAGGAGCACAGCATGTGATCGTTATGACATCATTTGCGGATAAGAGAAAAGCGTTTGATCGTCTGTATGAGGTCTTAAAACAGATAGATTCAGAACTGGAAGAGGCGTCTGATGAAGCGGGAAGAGATGCGATCCGGGAATATGATACAGATTTGACACTACCGGAGACGGAGGATGCCGTTTTGTTTAATACAAGGTTTCATCTGCCGGAGCAGATTATGACGCCGGGCAGGGCGTGGACATTTGACAGTAGCAGAAAGAAGCTGACAGAGGCAGAAGGATGCACAGCGGCTGATTATGTGTATGCGTATCCACCGGGAACTTCGGTTATCGTACCTGGTGAGAGGATTGACGCGCAGGTGATCCGGGATATCATACATATGGTGGAAACCGGGCTTAACATGATCGGAGTGGAATGTCCACCGGATGGTATATATATACAGGTTATAAAAATGTTATAGTACAATAACATTTGGGACTGCCAAAAGGGTTCGGTAATTGGATCCGGATTGGCGATATGATAAAACAGATAAAGGAGTATGGAACATATGCAGGGAATATTTATAACGATGGAAGGACCGGACGGAGCCGGCAAGACAACACAGATCGAGCTGTTAAAGGACTATCTGAATAAAAAAGGATATGACGTACTCATTACCAGAGATCCGGGCGGAAATGCGGTTAGCGAAGCGATCCGTGAAGTCATTTTGAATAAAGATTTTACAGAGATGGGATATATGACAGAGTTGTTATTATATGCGGCAGCGAGAGCACAGCTTGTAAAAGAGAATATCAAGCCGGCATTATCTGCAGGCAAGGCAGTTATCGCTGATCGTTTCGTAGATTCGTCAGCTGTATATCAGGGAATTGGACGTGGGCTCGGAATTGATACTGTTTATAAGGTGAATGAATTTGCCTTACAGGGTATCCTGCCGGATATGACATTTTTAATGGATCTGGATGCGGAAGCCGGCATTGCCAGAAAGAAAAACCAGGCAGAGCTTGATCGTATGGAGCAGGAAAGTCTGGAGTTCCATAAGAAGGTTGTCGAGGGTTACAGATGCCTTGCTGAGATGAATCCTGACCGTATCGTAAAAGTTGATGCGGCTTTGCCAAAAGAAGCAATACATGATATAATAATTTCGTATGTAGAAAAATGGCTGGCAAGACCATAGCATAAGCAAGGAGAAGAGCATGATAGAATTTTCTGAAATTATCGGACATGAAGATATAATCCAGCATTTTAAGAGAAGTATAGAGATGGGAAAGGTATCCCAGGGCTATATTATAAATGGAGAAGAAGGCAGTGGTAAAAAGACTCTGACGCGTGCCATAATCAAGACTCTGGAGTGTGAAGAAGGCGGAACGGAGCCATGCTGCAGGTGCAAATCATGCAAGCAGATGGATACGGATAATCAGCCGGATGTTACATGGGTCACACATGACAAACCAAATGTGATCTCTGTAGAGGAAATCCGTGATCAGGTAAATAAGGATATAACGATCAAACCGTATAGCAGCCGGTATAAGATCTATGTGATCGACGATGCACAGCTTTTAAATGCAAATGCACAGAATGCTCTGCTTAAGACGATTGAGGAGCCACCGGAGTATGCGATCATTTTCCTGTTGACCAGCAATATTGACAAGATTCTTCCGACGATCATTTCCAGATGTATCGTACTGAATATTAAGCCTGTCAGAGAGCGGGATGTACTGGACTATCTGATGAATGAGCTGAAGCTTCCAAAGGAAAAAGCGGATTTCTGTATGGACTTTGCACAGGGTAATCTGGGTAAGGCGATCCGACTTGCGACCAGTGACGAATACAAGGAAATCATAGAGGATGTAACAGGTGTTCTTCGCAAGATTCCGGATATGACAGTCGACGATATTATGTTTGCGATCAAGAATATGAACCATCACAAGTTAAAGATCGGTGATTATATTGATCTGATGATGATGTGGTATCGCGATATCCTGATGTTAAAGATCACCGGAAATGCCGGACGGCTGATGTTCAAGGAATATTATACGGATATCCGCAAGCAGTCATCCCACATCTCCTATGAGGGAATTGAGGATGTCTTAAAGGCAATGGATAAGGCGAAGATCCGTCTGGAAGCAAATGTTAACTTTGATGTGGCTATGGAACTTATGCTTCTGACTATAAAGGAGAATAAATAATGAAAGAGATCATTGGAGTTCGGTTCAGACCGAATGGTAAGATTTATTTCTTTTCACCGGGAGACCATGATGTTGAGTGTGGACAATTTGTTATCGTAGAAACTGCCCGTGGTGTAGAATTCGGAAAAGTTGTATTGGGTAAGCGGAACATAGACGATGGTAAGATCGTATCCACTTTAAAGACGATCATAAGAGTAGCTACTGATGAAGATAAGAAAAGACACGAAGATAATAAAGAAAAGAGCAAGAAGGCATTTGCTATCTGTAAAGAGAAGATTGCAAAACATAAGCTTGATATGAAGCTGATCGAGGCCGAGTATACATTTGACAATAATAAAGTACTGTTCTACTTTATTGCAGATGGAAGAATTGATTTCCGTGAACTGGTAAAGGATCTGGCATCTGTATTCAAGACAAGGATCGAGCTCCGTCAGATCGGTGTTCGTGATGAGACGAAGATGGTTGGCGGTATCGGTATCTGTGGCAGGGAGCTGTGCTGCCATGAGCATTTGTCAGAGTTCGTTCCGGTATCGATCAAGATGGCAAAGGAACAGAATCTGTCATTGAACCCGACAAAGATATCCGGAGTATGCGGAAGACTGATGTGCTGTCTGAAACATGAACAGGACACATATGAGTATCTGAATGAGAAGCTTCCAAATGTCGGAGATTTTGTTCGGACAGTGGATGGAAATAAGGGTGAAGTCTTATCTGTAAGCGTACTTCGTCAGAAAGTAAGGATCGTGGTTACGGATAAGGATGATAATAAAGAGGTTATGGAGTATCCGGTCAGTGAACTGAAGTTCAAACCGAAGAAACGAAGAAATACAGAGCGTATCAGTGACGAGGAATATAAAGCACTGGAGGCGCTGGAAGATAAGGGAGGAAAATCCAAATTTGATGATTGATCTTCTCCCTGATGAACGTATAGATGATCTGCAATGCAAGGGGTATCAGATCATACAGAATCCCAATATGTTCTGCTTTGGCATGGATGCTGTACTGCTGGCAAATTTTGTAAAGCACAGACGGGATGGCATGTACATGGATCTTGGAACGGGAACCGGTGTTATACCGATCCTGCTGGCAGCAAAGGAACCGCCTGACGGAACCTGTCAGTTTGTCGGTCTGGAGATTCAGGATGCCTGTGCAGAGATGGCAGGAAAGAGTGTCAGATTAAATGATCTGGAACAGAAGGTTCGAATCGATCATGGAGATATCAGAGAGGTCTCCTGTAATTACAGGAAGGCCTCTTTTGATATCGTTACATCGAATCCGCCGTATATCAGCGGGAATCATGGACTGACAAATCCTGACGAGCCGAAGAATATTGCCAGACATGAGATCTGCGTGACGCTTTCAGATGTGATAGAGGCAGCGGCATATCTGCTGAAACCGGGTGGCAGCTTCTATATGATACATAAGCCGTTCCGGCTGGCAGAGATTTTTGAAGGGCTGCTGGCAAATGGACTGGAACCGAAACGGATGCAGCTTATTCATCCATATATTGATAAAGAACCGAATATGGTGATCGTAGAGGGCGTAAAGGGCGGTAATTCCAGAATCAAGATCGAGCCGCCGCTGATCGTCTACAAAGAACCGGGTGTTTACACGGAGCAGCTTCTCGATACATATGAAGGGGAAGCAAAGAAATAAAACAGACAGAACAGGAGAATCTACATGGCAGGTATATTATATCTGGTCGCTACGCCGATCGGGAATCTCGAAGATATGACATTCCGGGCGGTACGCACACTGTCAGAGGTGGATCTGATCGCAGCAGAGGATACGAGAAACAGTATCAAGCTGTTAAATCATTTTGAGATAAAAACACCGATGACCAGTTACCATGAATTTAATAAATATGATAAAGCAAAGGTTCTGGTGGACAAGCTTCTTACAGGAACAAATATTGCAGTTATAACGGATGCCGGAACACCGGGTATCTCAGATCCGGGTGAGGAACTGGTACGGCAGGCACTTGCGGCAGGAGTGACGGTAACAGCAGTACCGGGGGCATGCGCCTGTATCACGGCACTGATCTCATCGGGACTGCCGACCAGACGGTTTGCATTTGAAGCATTTCTGCCACAGGATAAGAAAGAAAAGGCAGAGGTTCTTGCAGAGTTAAAGGATGAGACCAGAACGATGGTGATCTATGAAGCACCACACCGATTACAGAAGACACTTACGGAATTATTTGATACACTTGGCGACCGGAAGATTACACTTTGCCGGGAACTTACGAAACGGCATGAAACAATCGAGCAGTTCGTGTTGTCAGAGGCAATCAATTATTATGAAGAGCATGAACCGAGGGGCGAATATGTAATGGTGATCGAGGGAATGGATGTGGCTGCGGCAAAAGCAGAGAGACAGCAGGAGTTCCTTTCGATGACGATAGAGGAACATGTCGCTATGTATGAGGAACAGGGCATGACGAAAAAGGACGCGATCAAACAGGCGGCAGCAGACCGTGGCGTTCCAAAGCGTGAAGTATATAATGTGGTTATGCGATAGAAATAAACAGTTGTAAAGCTCATGCCGGAATTATTCATGAGAGATAGAAATGATGATTTGCAGGCAGTTATAAACAGATGAAAGGTGAAAGGGGTATAAACATATGGCGTGGTTGGAGATATCAGGAACAGTTGGCAGGGTGGCAGCCTGCCTCGGATTTTTTATTGCAGGTATGGCGATTTTCTATCTGTTGACAAAGGTGATCTACCGGATACCGGAGAAGCAGCAGTTAGAGCGGCTGCACGAACCGGGAAAATTCAGAAATGCAGGGATTGTTATATTTGGCGGTGTGGCAGCGGTTTTATTTACCGGATTTTTCGGTATGGGATTACAGGGGATTATTTATTTTCTGTTTCTGGCAGTTCTTACCGTAGTGACCTTTATAGATATGGATACCATGGAGATCCCATTTATGCTGAATGTCATTATCTTTGTGATGGGCGTGGTATCTCTGATCCTTCAGTTCGTGTCGGATGCAGTTCCGGGATCTGAGTTTCTTGCAATGGATGAGGTTACGATCGTATCCAGACTGATCGGAATGATCTGTATCAGCCTTCCTTTATATCTGATCGTTCTGTTTATTCCGGAAGGCTTTGGCGGCGGAGATATCAAGCTGATGTTCGCTGCCGGCTTCTTACTTGGCTGGAAAGCAACAGTGGTCGGTTTCTTTATCGGTTTGATCCTTGGCGGAATCTATGGTGTGATCTGTCTGGTTCGCAGAAGTCATGGTAAAAACGACCATTTTGCATTTGGCCCGTTCTTAAGCGTGGGGCTTGCGATTGCACTTTTCTGTGGAAATATCATCATGAATCATTACATCGATTTTATAAAAGCGGCTATGAATCCTGAGATATAGAAAAAACTGCTTGTGTATTCAAGGGAGATTGAGTATACTAAAGGGTATGGATGTTTAACGCGTTAAAGCGTTTGAGCGAAAAAGTTACAATGTATGGAGGAATATGGAAATGCCGATTATAGATTATCTGGAAAGAAATGCCAGAGAATTCGGGGATGACGTAGCACTGGTTGAGATTAATCCTGATGTCACAGAGACAAGGAGAGTGACATGGAGAGAATATGAGCTGATCGAGGCGAATCCAACCTGTCAGTATAGAAGAGAGATCACATGGAATGTATTTAACGAGAAAGCAAATCGTTTTGCAAATCTTCTGGTCTCCAGAGGAATCCGGAAAGGAGATAAGATCGGTATACTGATGATGAACTGTCTGGAATGGCTTCCGATCTATTTTGGAGCATTAAAGACAGGAGCTTTGGCAGTACCGCTTAATTTCCGTTATGATGCAGAGGAGATCAAATACTGTGTAGAGCTTGCAGATGTGGATGTTCTGGTATTCGGTCCGGAATTTATCGGACGAGTAGAAACAGTTGTAGATGAGATTGCAGAGAAGCGTATTTTGTTATACGCCGGTGGTAACTGTCCGACATTTGCAGAGGACTATGATAAGCTTACGGCAAACTGTTCCAGTACCTTTGAGAAAAGAGATATCAAGGACAGCGACGATGCGGCAATTTATTTTTCATCAGGAACTACGGGTTTCCCGAAAGCAATCTTACATAACCATGAGAGCCTGATGCATGCAGCTACGGTGGAACAGAAGCACCATGGACAGACAAAGGATGATGTATTCTTATGTATTCCGCCTTTATATCATACAGGGGCAAAGATGCATTGGTTCGGAAGCCTGATCACAGGCGGAAAAGCAGTTCTGTTAAAGGGCGTTAATGCAAAGACTATTCTTCAGACCGTATCAGATGAACAGTGTACCATTGTATGGCTGTTAGTACCATGGGCACAGGATCTGTTGCTGGCATTAGAATCAGGTGAAGTAAAATTATCGGATTATAAGCTGGATCAGTGGAGACTGATGCATATCGGAGCACAGCCGGTTCCACAGAGCCTGATCAAACGTTGGAAAGAATACTTCCCACATCATCAGTATGATACGAACTATGGTCTGTCAGAGTCTATCGGACCGGGCGCGGTACATCTGGGTGTTGAGAATATCGATAAAGTCGGTGCGATCGGCGTTCCGGGATATGGATGGCAGGTGCGCATTGTAGATGAAGATGGTAAAGATGTGAAGCAGGGAGATGTCGGAGAACTGATATTAAAAGGTCCCGGTGTTATGACCTGTTATTATAAGAATCCGGAAGCAACGGCTGAGACATTAAAAGACGGATGGCTGTATACCGGAGATATGGCGGAACAGGACGCAGATGGATTTATCTATCTGGTTGACCGTAAGAAGGATGTCATCATCAGCGGTGGTGAGAATATCTACCCGGTACAGATTGAGAATTTCTTAAGTAAATATCCGAAGATCAAGGATGTAGCTGTTATCGGACTTGCGGATCCGAGACTCGGTGAGATTACAGCGGCAATTATTGAGACAAAGGATGGCGTGGAATGTACCGAAGATGAAATCAATGAATTTTGTAAGGAACTTCCAAGATATAAGAGACCAAGAAGGATTATTTTTGAGGATGTACCGAGAAATGCAACCGGTAAGATCGAGAAGCCGCTCCTTCGTAAGAAGCATAAGAGCGATAACCTTGTTGCAGCCGAGAATAATGCATAAAGAGATCACAGATCGTGGCATTATACAGATAGAGAAAGCAGAATCTGATATGTGTTCTTTACAAACTCAGATGTGTGTGCTTAAATATATAGTCGGAATCACAAAATACAACAGGAAGGTAAGATAATCATGAAGACACCATTTGTAACAAAAGCACAGGTTGATGAGATGATTAAGAAATACCCAACACCATTTCATCTTTATGACGAAAAAGGAATCAGAGAAAATGCAAGAAAGTTATATCAGGCATTTTCATGGAATAAGGGATTTAAGGAGTTCTTTGCGGTAAAGGCGACTCCAAATCCTACTATTCTTCGTATCTTAAAGGAAGAGGGATGCGGTACGGACTGCTCATCACTGACAGAGCTTATGATGTCAGATAAACTGGGATTTACCGGAGACGAGATCATGTTTTCATCCAATGATACGCCGGCAGAAGAATTTGTTCTTGCTAAGAAGCTTGGTGCAACGATCAATCTGGATGATTTCACACATATTGACTTCCTTGAAAAGACAGCAGGAATTCCTGAGAAGATCTGCTGCAGATATAATCCGGGTGGAACCTTCTCTATTTCCACAACAATCATGGACAACCCCGGAGATGCCAAGTATGGTATGACCAAGGATCAGATCATTGAGGCGTATCGTATCCTGAAGGGCAAAGGTGTAAAGAGATTTGGAATGCATGCATTTCTTGCAAGCAATACAGTGACGAATGACTACTATCCGGTTCTTGCAAGAACCTTATTTGAGGTAGCGGTTGAGATTAAGGAAAAGACAGGCGTAAAGCTTGACTTTATCAATCTGTCAGGCGGCGTAGGTGTTCCGTATACACCGGATAAAGAGCCGAATGATATACTTGCGATCGGCGAAGGCGTAAGAAAGGTATACGAGGAGATCCTGGTTCCTGCAGGAATGGGTGATGTAGCCCTTTACACAGAGCTTGGACGATTCATGCTGGCTCCTTATGGCCATTTGATCACAACAGCGATTCATGAGAAACATACACATAAGGAATATATCGGTGTAGATGCATGTGCAGTTAATCTGATGCGGCCTGCTATGTATGGTGCATATCACCATATTACAGTTCTTGGTAAAGAGAATGAACCATGCGACCACAAATACGATGTAACAGGTTCGCTGTGTGAGAATAATGATAAATTTGCGATTGATCGTATGCTTCCAAAGATCGATATGGGAGATGTTCTGGTAATTCATGATACAGGTGCACATGGCTTTGCAATGGGATATAACTATAACGGCAAGCTGAAATCCGCAGAGGTTCTCCTCTGTGAAGACGGCAGTACCAAACTGATCCGCAGGGCAGAGACACCGGATGATTATTTTGCTACATTAGACGGCTTCTGGAATGTGGATCTGAACGAAAAATAAGTTCATCTGAGCCGGTTGAGAATCGTTGTGCCGGGTTACAGAAAAAAGCAAAAAAACAGTCATTTTGGAGAAATATTTGTTTCCAAAATGGCTGTTTTAGTTTATACTGAATTTTAGTCAGGCTTTTTCAGGTTCCGGGTAATCAATACCAAATGTGTCAACAGTTACGGAAGCCATTTTCTGTTCTTTTACAGGACGATCACCGTAAGTTGTCCGGGTTGTTGCAATCTTATTTACAACATCCATTCCTTCGATTACTTTGCCAAATGCAGCGTATGCACCGTCTAAATGAGGAGCGGCCTTGTGCATGATAAAAAACTGGGAACCTGCAGAATCCGGTCGCATGGAACGAGCCATGGAGAGAACACCTTCAGTGTGCTTCAGGTCGTTCTTGAAGCCATTCTGTGAGAATTCACCTTTAATGCTATAGTTTGGTCCGCCCATTCCGGTTCCTTCCGGGCATCCGCCCTGAATCATGAAACCATTGATGATACGGTGAAAGTTCAAACCATTGTAAAAGCCTTTTTTTACGAGTGAGATAAAGTTATTAACTGTATTAGGAGCAATGTCCGGGTACAGCTCAGCCTTTATAACATCACCGTTTTCCATTGTAATTGTTACTATTGGATTTGCCAAAATAAATCGCATCCTTTCATTTATGATGAGGCTATCATATCATTACAGGCTTTACAAAGTCAATGTTGGATGCATTGTTTTGGGTTGGGGTATATTTTTTATTGGGGAATAAAAAGTTACAGACAGAAAAAGGAGAAACGCAGAGTGAAGAACGGAAAAGGTATTAAGGTAATTATTGTATTGGTCGTCGTTATTGCCCTTGTTGTGATAGGCGGATTAAAGATTAAAAATGTCTATGATGGATTTATGGATGAGTACAAGGGGACGGAGAGCGCATCGGGAACAGATGTAACGATCGAGATTCCGGAAGGAGCATCGTCAAAGAAGGTGGCAGCGATCCTGCATGACGCCGGACTGATCAAGTATGAATATGCATTTGTATTACGAGTGAAAGAATCAGAATACAGAGGACGGATCCAGCCCGGTACATTTACACTGAACACCGGAATGAGTACACTCGAGATGATAGAAGAACTTTGTTATGTAGAACCTGTCAAGGAAGTTGTTGATACACTGACGATACCGGAAGGATACAGTATCGAACAGATCGCAGCAAAATGTGAGGAGCAGGATATTTGCAGCTCGGAGGAATTCCTGAATGAAGTAAAGAACGGAAATCATCAGATCCCGTTCAGTACCGGAGACATGAATACAGATGGTGCAAAGTACGACCTTCAGGGATATCTGTTTCCGGCAACCTATGATATTTATGAAGATACGACTGCGGCAAGTCTGATTGATACGATGCTGGAAAAATTCCGGAGCGTTTATACCTCAGAATACAGTGCCAAGGCAGCAGATCTTGGATATACAGATTATCAGATCCTGATCATGGCATCAATCGTGGAACGTGAAGCAAAGATTGACAGTGAGAGACCGATCATTGCAGGTGTTATCTATAATCGTTTAAAGATCGATATGATGCTTCAGATGTGTCCGACGGTTTTGTACCCTCTGACAGACGGAATGTATGATAAGTCAGAGGTTACTTATGATGATCTGGAGATTGAATCACCATACAACACTTATAAAAATACCGGACTTCCGGTAGGGCCGATCTGCAATCCGGGTCAGGCATCGATAGAGGCTGTATTATATCCGGATGAGAACGATTATCTGTATTATCATACCAGTGATGCCGGAGATGGAAGCCATATCTTCTCATCCACATATGATGAACATATTAATACGCAGTAATGTATTGGGCAGATTGCCGATTTCTTTTTAAAAAGACTTGCGATATATGGTGAAATTATATATACTTATAGAGTATGCATGAACAATGGGATAATTTGTTACCTTATATGCACAGCAGAACGTGTGATAGGAGGATTGTTTGATGAGAAAAGTGAATTTCAAAGTAAGAAATATAGGCTCTGAAAAGTATTTGTCTTATGTTTTGGATGATGAGACAGATCTGGATGAAGAGTTGCTTGATTACCTTGATGATAATAAAATTGCAGAACTCATTGATATCATTTATGAAGAAGATGATGAGAATGATTATCTTACATACAATATAACGGACAGAACAACAGTTGGAGCACTCCTTTCAGGCACGGTACATGCAGAGATGATGCTGGGTATAATCAGAGGGGTTGCATCAGGAATTATGAATATGCGTGATCTGGGAATCCCTGTTTCATATGTTATTCTGAATAAGGATTTTACATATGTAAATCCTGTAACGTTTGATGTAAAGATGATCTGTATTCCGGTAGGATCGGATGTGGCAGCAAATGCGGAATTTAAGGCTTTTGTAAAAGGCCTGATTCTGAATGCAACATATGCGGACGATGAAGATTGTAATTATGTTGCTAAGCTTATAAATATGCTGAATGTAGAGAAGTTCACGATCAGGGGATTTGTCGGGCAATTGACAGAGTTAATGGAATCTGCAGGTATGCAGGTGGAAGAAGAATTTATGGATGTCGGTGATTCAGGTGTGGAAGTATCACAGTCAGTTGAAGTTCCACAGTCAGATACATCACTGGATGATCTTCCTGAGTTCAAGGATATTCTGTTTGACGACGATGATGACGGACTTGAGATGTACGATGAAGAACCTGCTGAGGAGAATACGATATTCAAGGATCTGGATCTGAATGAGAATACTGACAGTATCGGAAGTTCGGTAAATATGGATGTCTTTGATGAGAGCAATCTTGAGGAGCTTACTTTAGACGAAGATACAGAGATTGAAGACGATGAATCGGAAGAAATTGCAGAGGAGACGGAAGTTGCGGAAGAAGCTGCGGGTGAGATCAAAGCAGCAACAGAGATCAAGATAGAGACTCCTGAGGATGACAGAGAAGCAGAAGGTATGACAGAGATGCTGGCATCCGAAGCTGAGGAGTCAGAACAGGCATTTGACATAAAGGAAGTTGCCCATACAGCAGAGGGTGTAACTGAGATTATGGCAGAAGAAAAGAAGAAGGAAGAAAAACCGGTTCTGATCGATACACAGGATCTTGATAATCTGATCGAGAATCCACCGGTAATAAAGAATATTAGAATCAATCGTGCTAAGATCATACAGAAGGCAGTAGATGAGACGGAAATAGATGAAGCAGTTGATAATCCGACAGAGCAGATCAGAGGCGCAGGTGATGTAGATGAAGCAGATGCAAAAGAACCTGAGACACTCACGACACCGGTTGTGCCTACGGAGAAGCCGGAGGAGGAGAGTTCATCAACCGGAACCACAGTAGAACTTACAGGTGGAATGAGTGTTATAAAGGATCAGACACCTGAGGAAGAGAAGAAGCCTGCACCGGGCATACCAAAGGCGATGCCGTATATCATTAGAGTAAACACGAAAGAACGTGTGATGGTTAACAAAGCGGTATTCAAGCTTGGTAAAGCAAATCGTGGTGTTGATTTCCGAATCGATGGAAATGGTGCGATCAGCAGAGTCCATGCGATCATTTATCAGAGAGATGATGGCTGCTACCTGAAAGACAACAAAGCAACCAATGCTACATTAGTAGATGGTGTGAAGCTTGAGGAAGGCCAGGAAGTAAAACTGAAGAATGATGCTATGATCACGATCGGCGGAGAAGATTTTATTTTCAAATTAAGTTAATAAATTTATCACCTCGGGGAGGGGTGAACACGAGCAGGTAGCAATACCTGCTTTTGGTGTATAACAAGATAGAATGGAGAAAAGGGTTATGAAGAAAAACAAAGTAATACTTACAAGAACCGGCGAGGCATATACATGCAAGTATCTGCTAGATGCTGCAGATGTTGTTGATACAAAAGTGGATATGGGTATGTCCGGAAGATTTCCACAGATCATTCCATATACACTTGAGGAAAAAGAAGGACAGAGAACATTTGTATATCAGATCGGTGAACGGATGCAGATGACAGAGTTTCTGAAAAAAGAGATCAATAAGAAACAGATGCTTACATTGTTGTATAATGTATTGTCTGCGCTTGAAACATTTGGAATGAATATGATATCCCTGAGCTATGTGGCTAAGGATATTCAGTATATATTTGTCAAGCCTGAGACATTGGAGGTTTCCTTTATCGTCGCTGCAGTTGATAAAGAGATAACAGATCTGAATGAAGTCCGGGATTTCGTAAAAGCTATTATCTGTGATGCAACTTATTTTGAGATGGATAGAGATAATTATGTTGCACGTTTAATTTCATTCACAAATCGCAGAGGAACATTTTCCATCAGTGATATGAAGAAGTATGTGGATAATCTGTTGCTTGATATGGGTATCCACATCGAAGAAGAGAAAAAACAGGAAGTAAAAGAAAATAAAACGGCAGCTGATAAGGTAAGTCGTGTCGGAGTCATGCAGAATCAGGCTAAGATGTCACAGCCGGTATCTCCGATGTCAAACGGTCAGCCAATGCCGGGACGTCCGATGCCGATGCCGAATGGTCAGCCGATGCCGGGACGTCCGATGCCGATGCCGAACGGTCAGCCGATGCCGGGACGTCCGATGCCGATGCCGAACGGTCAGCCGATGCCGGGACG
>NZ_WWTL01000005.1:25609-206381 GCF_009874105.1 Clostridium sp. BIOML-A1
GGACCGGACGGCAAGCCGGTAGCACCGATGCCGAACGGTCAGCCAATGCCGAATCGCCCAATGCCAATGCAGATGGGACCGGACGGCAAGCCGGTAGCACCGATGCCAAACGGTCAGCCGATGCCGAATCGCCCGATGCCAATGCAGATGGGACCGGACGGCAAGCCGATAGTACCGCCGGTATCTCCGATGAATGGTGCAGCACCGATGCCGGAGAAGAAACCGGAGGCAGCACCGGTACCACCGATGCCGGAGAAGAAGCCGGAGGCAGCACCAGTACCACCGATGCCGGAGAAGAAGCCGGAGGCAGCACCGGTACCACCGATGCCGGAGAAGAAGCCGGAGGCAGCACCGGTACCACCGATGCCGGAACAGAAGACAGATGCGCCGAAGCCACAGGCACCGGTGCCTTATCTGTTAAGAACAGCAACAAATGAAAAAATCTATATAAATAAGCCGGAATTTGCAATCGGAAGATCGGCAACAAAGGCAGACTATACTGTAACCGATAATTCAGATGTCAGCAGAATCCATTGTATTATCGAGAGAAAGAATGGTGTCAGCTATATTAAAGACAATCAGTCAACCAATGGTACATATGTAAACGGAAAAAATATAGCAGGGCAGGAAAATGTATTTTTAACAAACAATGCAAAGGTTTCATTGGGAGATGAAGAATTTGTATATCATATAAGATAAGCGTGGGGACAACAGAGCAGGAGAGAAGTATGAAGTATAAAGCAGCGTATTACACAGACGTAGGAATAAAAAAGAAAAATAATCAGGATTCTCTGGCAATTAAGATTGCAGAGACGCCGAAGGGATCTGCGGTATTTGCAATTATCTGTGATGGTATGGGAGGACTTGCAAAAGGCGAGCTTGCCAGTAAAGAAGTGATATGTGCATACTGCGACTGGTTCGAGAAGGATTTTCCGGAACTGGTGCTTTCCGGAACATTTAATGCTTCCATATTGAAACAACAGTGGGATATGATAGCAATTAATGAAAATGAGAAATTAAAAGCATACGGAGAAGCACAGGGGATCATGATCGGTACCACTCTGTCTGCAATGTTGATGTATGGAGAACATTACTACATTATCCATGTAGGAGACAGTCGTGTATATGAATTAACAACAGAGGTCACACAGCTTACGAAGGATCAGACGCTTGTAGCGCGTGAGGTTGCTGCCGGAAGACTGACACCGGAGCAGGCAGAGAAGGACAGCAGAAGAAGTATTTTATTACAGTGTATCGGTGCATCACCTGTGGTAGAGCCTGATTTTATCAGAGGATATATCGAAGAAAATGCCTGCTACATGTTATGCTCAGACGGATTCCGACATAAGATATCAGAGAATGAGATGCTGGATCGTATCGGACCGAAAGCGGTGCTGGATGAAAATGCCATGCGTGAGGGTTGCGCTTTCCTTACAGAACTGGATAAGTACAGAAAGGAAACTGATAATATCACGGTATTGTTAATTAAGACAGAGTAGTGGGGAGATAAGATGACAGAATTAGGTACAGTATTAGATGGAAAATACGAAATACTGAAAAAAGTTGGTCAGGGTGGAATGTCAATTGTTTATCTGGCGATGGATAATCGACTGAATAAACAGTGGGCGGTTAAGGAGATCAAAAATGATGGTTCCAAAAGCGTTGAGACTCTGTTAAAGGGTCTTGAACGAGAGGCAAATATTCTTAAAAATGTAGATCATCCGGTTTTGCCGCGAATCGTTGACATCATAAATGAAAATGGAACGATTTATGTAATCATGGATTTTGTTGAGGGAAAACCTTTGAATGAAGTCCTGAAGGCAGAGGGAGCGCAGGAGCAGTCGGATGTAATTGAGTGGGGACGCGCACTTGCCAGTGCACTTGATTACCTGCATTCTATGAATCCACCTATTATTTACAGAGATATGAAACCATCCAATGTTATGTTAAAGCCGGATGGATCTGTAAAATTGATTGATTTCGGAACAGCAAAGGAATATGTAATAGAGAATAATGCAGATACGACAGCCCTTGGAACAAGAGGTTATGCTGCACCGGAACAGTTCGGTGATGCACAGGGACATGGTATCTATAATACAGATGCAAGAACAGATATTTATAATCTGGGTGCGACATTATATCATTTGGTAACCGGAAAGAATCCATGTGAACCGCCGTATGAGATCAAGCCGATCAGACAGTGGAATCCGATGCTTTCATCAGGACTTGAGCAGATCATTATCAAATGTTGTCAGCCAAATCCAAATGACAGATATCAGTCCTGTTCAGAGTTGCTGTATGCGCTGGATCATTACAATGAATTGGATAATGAGTACCGGGCAAAGGCAAAGAAGAAACTGATCATGTTTTGTACGATGGGTGGATTGTCATTGGCATCTGTTGCATGTGCAGTGATCGGCGGCGTGAAGAAGAATGAGATCAAGGAACAGAATTACAGCAATAAGATCTTAGAGGCAGAGAATGCATTACAGGATAATGATGTAAATAATGCAATCAAAATCTATAAAGATGCGATCGCATTGGATGAGACATCTTCAGATGCATATCTTGGTTTGTTAGATACATATGCTTATTATTACGATGCCACACAAGATGCTGAGAAGACATCATCCGAAGGCATGGACAGTGGAGCTAAGCTTGGTGTGCGGTATGTAACCAAGTATATTGATAAGGTTCAGGATGATGTTGTTTATGAGGTAGCAATCCTTTATTACAATGAAATTCAGGATTACAAAGCTGCAATGCAGTATTTTAATCAGGTAAACGATAAAGAGAACTTTCCGGATGAAGCTGCACAGGCATCTTATTATTCCGCTATCTGTGAGAATAAGATCAAGAAGAATTCCAACTTTGCGAACAGCCAAGAGAACCTGTTTAATTTTGAAGAATATAATAGCAGCAATCTGGAAGATACCAATACAAGTAAATATGTGAATTATCTGAATATCGCTTCAATATATGTTGATAATCTTGGAAGTGAAGCAGACGATATGCCACAACGGACGATCGCCCTGTTGCAGGAAGCAAATGAGAAGCTGGACGAGAATAGTACAGCATTATCAAATGCGTTCCCTGAGGATCGAAACGTAAAGTATTATACAGCACAGTACGCAAGGATCCTGTATTCGGTATATTCCTATGAAGCAGAAAATGCAACAACTGATGATCAGAGGGAATCCTTCTATCTGAAAGCAGTTGACGCATTGAATCGTTATCTTGCAAGTATCGATATTACAGACAAGAATATTTCTGACAATACAAAGAAATCTTATGTCAAATATATGAAGGAAGAAGCTGAGACATATATAGCACTTGCAGTTTCTAGCGGTAAGAAAGATTATTATGATTCAGCTGAAAAGATATATAAGACGGCAGAAGACAGCATGGGTACAGAGGATTTTGCGGCAGACATATATGTAAGTCATCTGAATTATCTGTACGACAGATATTCGGGAGAATACGGATCTAATCCAAAGAAGTGGAGAAGTGAAGGAATATCCAAGGTACAGGCAGTTTACAATGCAGGTAAGAAGATTAATATACTTGCAAATCGTGGTAACAATGAATGGAACTCGTTAATCGTGAATTCTGCAATTGCCGGAGTAATTGATGGCACAGCAGCTGCTAAGTGAGAGTGAGGGTGATAACAATGAATGAAACTATATGCAATATAATGTTATTCGGTGGCATAGCTCTTGCAGTTGTATTTGCGGTTGTTGCAGTTATTTTGTTTGTAAAGTTAGATATACCAAAGGTGATCGGTGATCTGTCCGGAAGTACCGCGAGAAAGCAGATCAGGGAGATCCGGGAAAAGGGATATGAGAGTGTTCAGGGAAGCGGTGCTTCCAAGAAGGACGCGATCAAGTCTAAGGATAGTACCGGAAAGATCGAGGTAAGAGATATCAAACGGAAGACCTCCCGTTCAGAAGAACTGGAAAAGAAAGGTAATGAACGGTATCAAAAGGCAGTCAATGAGCTTAAGAAAGAACAGCAGAGCCGGATGGATGAGTTCGAGCGTGAGACAGATATCTTACAGGGACCGGATGATTACGAGAAAGAGACAGATATCTTAACAGAACCGGATGATTACGAGAGAGAAACTGATATATTATCGGCGGATGTAGATTACGATGAGGCAACTGACGTATTGACGCCGGAAGATGATGCAGATGAAGCAACCGATGTTCTGACGATGGAAGATGATACAGAGGGAGCAACCGATGTTCTGACGATGGAAGATGATATGGAGGGAGCAACCGATGTTCTGATGATGGAAGATGATGCAGAAGGAGCAACCGATATTCTGGCAGCGGTGGATGATGAGGAAGCAACTAATGTTCTGACATCGGATGAAGAAGCAACGAACGTTCTTTTAAATGAGGCGGTTCATGGAACGAAGCCGGAAATAAAGGATCGTGCAGGTTTCAAGATAGTAACAGATATCGTCGTAGTACATACAGATGAATCAATATAAGGAGGGAATGACCAATATGAAAAAGAATAAGTATTTGCATCGATTGATCGCGTTGGTCATGACGGCTGTTATGCTGTTGTCACTGGTGGCGATAGATAACAGATTTGGAATAGCGGCGAAAGATGAGTTCTCAAAAGAGGTCATTGATCTGGAAGATTATATTCCAAAGAAAGTAAAGTATAAAGAAGCAAAAGACGGAAGCGTTAAGATTGACAGTGTTAAGGAGATTGAGATTACGGTTCCGTTAGAGTCGGCAGTTACATTTAAGGGCGACTATCTGATGGAAGCACTCGATGCTGACGATGCTAATGAGGATCAGAAGGTAGCAACTTCCTGTGATGCAGATGAGAAGGATGCACCAAAGAAAGCGTCCAAGATCAAAAAAGTAAAGGTTGAAACGGTGGATGATGAGTACCGGTTCGCTGTATATAAGACAACGAAGGAAGAGGGCATATATGACTTTGCCGGTATCGTTGCCGTATATAGTGACGAAGGTAATGATCCGGTTCCGGCAGTACCGGTTCCGACGATTCAGGCGTCTGTAACAGAGAGCGATGAGCTGATCGCTAAAACAGGTTATTATTATGCAAAACCGGGATCATCTGTCAATATTAAGCTGGCGATTGCTGATGGTACAGATGATACATATATCCGTCAGGAATCAGAAGACCCTGCTGATATCACAAAGGTAGCTTATACTGTGGATGGTGGTGCAGAGACGATCATAGATGCAGATGACGATGGTAATTATGCATTAACAGTTAATGAAGCCGGAACTTATGAATTCACGGTTACAAACCGCGGCGGAGAGTCTGGTGTATCGGCTGTAAAGATCCTTTATCCAACGACAGTTCAGATTACAGATGTAACAGCAAGTGAGAATACAACGGTAAAGAAGGTTGGAGACAAGATTCAGGAACTTCTGAATAAGGTAGATGCTTCGATCAAAGTAACTGTCTCTGCAAAGGAGACAGTAGATGGAAGCCTTATGCCGCTGACCCTGAAATACAGACTGGCAAATGGTGCTGTATGGGGAGAATGGCAGAAAGCAGATATGACAGAGGATGTAGATGCAGGCTGCTATAAAGCAAGTGTATCGATTCCGAAGTCTTCAGCAACCGGAGAAGATTATAAAGTTGCGATCAGTGTATGCGATTCAGACTATACAGAAGTCTCTACATATACATTTGACGAAAACGGTGCGATCGTATTTATCGATGATGATGAACCGGATTTCGTAAGTGGTGTTGTAAACACATATCAGGGAACATCAGTATCCGCATCTACAAGCCTTGGTTCATACAGCTATAATTCTGATAGATGGTATAGCAGACTTGCAGTTAAGAATGTAAAGACAGAAGAAAATCATTCACCGATTGACTTTGTTGTAGCAACATTTGATGGCACACCGTTTGATAGGAATATAGAAGTATCCGCAAATGGAAATAAATATACTTATACATATACAGATTGGGATAGTGATACAGTAGATTTGGAAGATGGTGTACATACAATCTCTTATGCAGTAACGAATCGTATGGAACTGGACAGCATCAAAAATGTCACATTTAATCTGGATGCAACAAAGCCTGTAGTAACAGTAACGAGTGCAGTTAAGAATGCAGCTGTAGCACAGGATGAGAAATATGTAGTAAGCGGGGCAACAGGAGAGACATTGACTGTTACAGCTACAGATCCGGGAAACGATGTCGGAACAGGAAGTGGCGTAGCAAGTACAAAGGTTACAGTAAACGGAAGTGAGAAAGCATTAGCGGCAGACAACACTCTGACACTTGCAGATGCAGGCGTATATGATGTCGTTGTGACTGTCACAGATAAAGCCGGAAATGAAGCTGCACAGAAGTTTACGGTTATCGTAAATAATGAAACACTTACGGACGAAATTACGGCAAATGCGGATGGTACACCGTTAGATCTCTCCGATCTTGTATATACAGGTGGCAATAATGTTACAGTAACATACAAGGTTACAGGACTTGATCTTGATCAGAACGATGTGATCAGTAATGCGGTAAGAAGGGATTCGGATGTAACAGGTACTACAGGTGAACAGATCACACCGACGATTGCGAAGAATAGTTCCGGTATAAATACAACCCTTACTCTTATTTATACATTACAAAAAGAAGGAGTCTATTCTTTCAATATCAAGACAAAGCATCATTATATAGATCTTGAGAGTGATGCAAATACAACAGAAAAGAGCTGTACGATCGCGTACGATAAGAGTGCTCCATCTGTTACAACGATGGAATTTGTAGACTATGAAGCCGGTATCGATAATGTATATTATTATTCAAAAACTACAGTTCCTAAGATCAAGATAGCTGCAAAGGACAGCATTGCAATCAGGAGTTATAAGATTACAGATCAGAACGGACAGGAGATCGTGTCTGAAAACTTATCGACGGATCCGAAAAAAGAGTTAGAGCAGACGTTTGAATTGACAGCAGGTATTCAGGAGAATCAGCCATATACGATCACATTCTATATCGATGATATGGCTGGAAACGGTATATCAAAGAATGTTTCTGATGAAGGTATTCCATATCAGTTTGAGATCGACAGCATTAGCCCTGATCGCGTTGCGATCGCCGATATGGCAGATGACGGAAGCCTGAATCTTAAGAGCTACTGGAATGGTTCGGCGGTTACGGTAAGTGCATCAGCGGAGGATAACCATTTCATTACATCATTTAACGCGGAAGCAATCTGCGATGGAAAGGCAGTTGCTGAGCAGGAACAGCAGGTAACAGCAAGTAAGAATGCATCTGCAGCATTTACATATAGTGAAGCCGGCACGTATGAAGTGACAGTATACGCATATGATGAAGTCGGAAATGTGAATACAGCGACCTGTCATTTTGTGATCGACGGAAAGCCTGCAGATATCAGCTTTACCGGTATTCCTGACAATGGAATATACAGAAATGATTCAAAACATCCGATCACGATCAATGTAAAAGATGATTATGGAATCAGCGCTGATAAAGTAAAGATTACTGAATACTATGAAACTTATGACGGTACAAAGGGACAGCTAACTGTTCTTTCGGAAAATACAGATATTAAGACAACAAAGGCAACTGTTAATTCCTGTGAGGTTATTGACGGTAAGCCGATGAAATATTATTTCAATGTGGAAACAACTGATAATTCAGGGAATGTTTCAAGCACGACAAGTAAGACCTTCTATTACGATGATATGAATCCGGAGATATCAGTAACACCGGATATCGTATCAGAGGAAAAAGATTATTATTACAATGATAAGGTTACATTTAAAGCAAATGTAAAAGAGCAATTTGCACTTGGAACGGTTGTATATCTTCTGAATACAGAAGACTATGATCTTGCAACAAAGGCTTCTGATTATAAGAAGAAAGCGATCAAGACATATACACTTGACGATCTGTGTGAGAAGACATTTGAATTCTCTGCAAGCAAGGCAGGCTTCTATGACTGGACTGTCGTTGCAGTAGACGGAGCAGGCAATGAAGATGCCGTAACCGAGATGCAGTTCACGATCGACAAGGAAAGACCGGAGGCAGAGATTGATGGTGTGCCGGAAGATGGTTTGTCGACAGGTACAGAGGTTGCGATCACAATTACAGATAATGAGGCACTTGATAAGGATGACTTCACTGTTATTCAGCATTATAAATACTACAATGGCACAAAGTATAAGAAGAAAACCGTTAAAGTAAAGCAGACCAGTGCAAATGAGCTGACGGCAACCGCTAATTGTGATGAGATGGATGGCAAGGCATGTTCATATTATTTTACAGTGGTCGGAAAAGATAAGGCCGGAAATGAAGTGATTTATGATCAGAATGCATCCAAATTCAAAGTGGATGGAACAGCACCGGAGATTACGATCACACCTTATCCGGATGAGAATGACGGATATTATAACAAGGGCGTAAGATTCAAGATCAATGTAAAAGAGCAGTTTGAAAAGAAGCATAAGATAACAGTTTCTGATAAGAATAAATCTGTGAACGGAGATGCGGATGATGTATTTGTCTTAAATGGTACAGATGGTACATTCGAGGTTAAGAGAAATGCAGAAGGCATCTATAACCTGAAGATTAAAGCAGAGGATGCATTCGGAAACCTTGCGGAAGATAAGGTTAGCTTCATTGTTGATAAGTCGGCTCCGACGATCGGTATAGCGACCGTAAGCAAGCTGAACAATGGGAATGTAGCCTTAAATGTAAATATTGCAGATAATTATAAAGGAAAAGAATACATCGTACATGTGATAAGGAAGGATGCTTCCGGAGCAGTTGTATATAATAAGGATTACAGAAAAGAAATCTGGAAGACAACTACCGCAAATCCGGATCTTGTATTTACCGATGAAGGTGATTATGAGATTTCCGTATCTGCAGAGGATAAAGCCGGAAATAAGAAGATTGCAGAAAATGTAACCTTCCGAATCGATAAGACCGCACCGGTTCTGTCAATTACAGGTGTTGCGGATTCTCAGACAACGGATTGTACAGCGACTCTTTCCGTAAATGAGGCATTCCCATTTTCTTATGATGGTTCGTCACTTGGCAGTACAGATGTTACGGCAACTATCACAAAGAAGACAGACGGAGCAGGAACAACAAATATAGCTACACTGAATACAGGCAATTTCTCAAGTGGTAATCCACATACAGCTACATATTCCTTTACAGAAGATGGTGAATATACGATCACATTTAATGCAAAGGATATGGTTGGCAATACAGCGGCTGCCGTAACGAAGACATTCAAGGTAGATAAGAATGCGCCTGAGTTATTTGTAACGGCAGTAAACAGCAAGAAGTCAAATATAAGCGAATACCAGATCGTCGGTGGTGCTTCTGATGATTCAAAAGACTATGTAGACATGAATCTGGAAGTAAAGGAGACATTCTTTGCTACAAATAAAGTATCGATCACCGTTCATAAGGATGGTAAAGATGTATCATCCGGCTACTTTAAGAACTTCAGCAGCAGTTCTGAGGTCAGCAGAGGCAGCCAGCGGTTTGAAGATGATGGTGTCTATACAGTTGAGATCTCAGCACAGGATGCGATCGGTAATAAGGCAAAGGATTACAGTATGGCGTTCACGGTAGATAATACCCCGCCATCGGTTGAGAATACAGAGAAGATGGAAGGCTTTGCAGCCCGCAGAAATGAGAATGGAGATCTGTTGCTGAACAGCAAAGATTTCTCGGATATCAAGGATAAAGGCTATGATGCATTCTGGACTGTAAATGATACTTCTGTATTTACAGCAAGTGTTAAGCTGGATGGAATCGATTTCGTTGATTTCTCCGATCTGACAGACGGATATCATACGATGATGATTGAAGTAACAGATGAGGTCGGACATAAGACTACGAATACATTTGATTTCACCTATGACGGAACTGCACCTCGAATCATTATAAGTGGTGTGGACGATAAGAGCGTTGTAAGAAATCCATTTACAATGTCGATCGGACTGGAAGACCCGGATGATACGATCACGGAGATTGTGATCAATGGCAAGACTATTGATCCAACGTTGTATAAGGATACAAATTCATATGACTTCCAGGTATCTGATTATGGAAAATATGAAGTGAAGGTAACAGCAGCAGATGCGGCCGGTAACGTATCATCAACCTTTGATGCTGAGACGGGAGAAGTATTCTCCTTCCAGCTAAGACAGAAGCTTTCACCGGTTGTTATCATTCTGATCATTCTTGCAGTTCTTATTCTTGCAGGAATCATAATCTGGATCATACTCAGAAAGCGCAAGAAAGCACAGCAGTAAATTAAAACATAGAAAGAAAGGGACCACGCCCAAACAGGCGTGGTCTTTCAATGAGGTGACATAAATGGTATTAAGAGCGGTAGCATTTGATATGGATGGAGTCCTGATCGATTCCGAGAAGGTATACAGAATGTGCTGGTTGAAGAATGGATTGTCCATCGGTATCCCGGAGAATGAGATGTCGAAGATCTGTGACCGGATGGCAGGTGGAACCAAGAAGACAAATGCGCATGTGATGAAAGAAAAGATGGGCGAAGATTTTGACTATCTTGCATTCAGACAACGCACAGTGGATATGGTCGAAGCATATCTGAATGAGCATGGCGTTGAATTAAAGCATGGCGTGATCGAGACACTAAAGACTTTAAAGGCAAGAGGAATCAAGATGGCGGTTGCAACCTCGACGGATCGGGAACGGGCAGAGGATAAACTGATTCGAAGCGGATTGCTTCCGTATTTTGATGATGTGATCTGTGGGGATGAGATCGAGCGCGGAAAACCATACCCGGACATCTATCTGAAAGCCTGTGAGAAGCTTGGTACGAAGCCGGAGGAGACAGTTGGAGTAGAGGATTCCATTAATGGTGTGATAGCCTCCCACGATGCAGGACTGTATACCCTTATGGTGATCGATCTGATCCAGCCGGATGAGGAAACGAAGAAGAAAGCAGACCGTATCAGCAACGATATATTTGAACTGACAGAATTATTTGAAGACTGATGAAGCAGTTTGACTTCGAAAATGACATCTGAAAATGATCGATATAGCAGAATAGAGGCTGATCTCTGGAATGAAAGGAAACCTTTCGGCATATAGTAGTGTCAGGAGGTTTTTCTATGATTACAGGACAGAAAATTTTCAGCCTGTTAAAGGCACTTGCGGTATCTTACATAATAACAGCGATCCTGCTGCTTGTAACGGCACTCCTCATGTACAAGCTGGGGCTGGGTGAAACGGCGATTCATCTGAGTATTATCATCATTCATGGCATCTCTGTGTTCCTTGGCGGTTTTCTTACCGGCAAGATGGTGAAGGAGCAAAAGTATATCTGGGGATTGATGCTCGGAGTGTGCTATGTGCTGGTGATCGGTATTGTATCTTTCATTATGAATGGTACGATCCACATCTCTGCCGGAGGAACATTAACGAATGTGATCCTGTGTCTCGCAGCCGGAATGCTTGGCGGAATGCTAGGTTAGAGACAAGTTTTTCGTAAAAATACTTTGACTTTAAAGCATGTTGTGTTATAATTTCGCTATATGACATAAAAAGGAGAAGTGTACCTATGAAGAGAATAAAGACACTCACAAACAGAACAATGAAGAACACAATGGTTAAAGGTGGATGCGGCGAATGCCAGACATCATGTCAGTCAGCTTGTAAGACATCATGCACAGTCGGAAATCAGAGCTGTGAGAATGCTGAGAACAAGTAAGAGATCATTGTAGACAGACAACCACAAAGGGGACCGTCAAACAAATGGCAGTCCTCTTTCGTTGCGTGTCAGAAAAATTAATTCACAAGATGGGAGAATTTGTATGGTACATCAGTACAAAAGTAATGGATATAATATCGTACTCGATGTATGTAGTGGGTCTGTTCACGTAGTGGATGACCTTGTGTATGATATTATTGCAAATTACGAAAATCATACAAAAGAGCAGGTAATGGAATTGCTGCCATCCTATGATAAGGATGAAGTATCGGAAGCCTATGACGAGGTAACCGGCCTGGTAGAAGACGGAACACTATTTACAGAAGACATATTCAAAGATTATATCATTGATTTTAAAAAGAGAAAAACAGTGGTAAAGGCTCTGTGTATCAATATTGCACATGACTGTAATCTTGCATGCAGATATTGTTTTGCAGGAGAAGGTGAGTACAAGGGTGACAGAGGTCTGATGCCACTTGACATAGCAAAGAAATCTCTGGATTTCCTCGTTGCCAATTCCGGTAACCGTGTAAATCTTGAGGTCGATTTCTTCGGCGGTGAGCCACTTATGAACTGGGATGTCGTAAAAGAGACCGTTCGATATGGAAGAAGCCTGGAGGAGAAGCATAATAAGAAATTCCGTTTCACACTGACAACAAACGGTGTGTTGTTAAATGATGAGGTAATGGAATTTGCCAACAAAGAGATGGCAAATGTCGTATTATCCATCGACGGAAGAAAAGAGATTCATGATTACATGCGTCCGACCAGAAATGGAAAGGGAAGCTATGATCTGTTACTTCCAAAGTTCCAGGAATTTGCAAAGAAGCGTGCCGGAAAGAGTTATTATGTAAGAGGCACTTATACGCATAACAATCTGGATTTTTCAAAGGATGTATTACACATGGCAGATCTTGGATTTGACCAGATCTCCATTGAGCCGGTTGTATCTCTGCCGGACGAGCCTTATGCGATAAAGGAAGAGGATATTCCGTATCTGTTAGATCAGTATGATATCCTTGCAAAAGAGATGATCAAAAGACATAAAGAAGGAAGGGGCTTCAATTTCTTCCACTTTATGATAGATTTGACAGGGGGACCATGCGTGGCCAAACGTCTGTCGGGGTGTGGTTCAGGTACAGAATATCTGTCAGTTACACCATGGGGCGACCTTTATCCGTGCCATCAGTTTGTCGGTGAGGATGGGTTCTGCATCGGAAATGTAAATGAAGGTATTACGAAACCGGAACTTGTTGATGAGTTTAAGCTCTGCAATGTCTATGCAAAGGACAAGTGTAAGGACTGTTTTGCAAGATTCTATTGTAGCGGTGGCTGTGCGGCGAACTCATATAAATTCCATGGAAATATATTAGATGCGTATGATATCGGATGTGAACTTCAGAAGAAGCGTATCGAATGTGCGATCATGATCAAAGCCGCATTAGCAGATGAAGAAGAAAATCAATAAGGAGGACAAAGGTAAACAAGATGAAGAAAGCAAGAAAAAAAGCCATATGGGTATTGATCCTGTTCCTGCTTGTGCTTGCGGGTTCCATCTACGTTGCATTGTTTGGTGTAGGCGACAGAGGAAAAGCAAAGTATATAAGCCTTGGACTTGATCTGAAGGGTGGCTTAAGTGTAACGTATGAGATTCAGGATGAGGATTACAGTGATGCAGATGTTCAGGATACGATCTATAAGCTGCAGAAACGTATTGATTCCCATACAACAGAGCATAACGTATATTCAGAGGGAAATGGTAAGATCACTGCCGAGATTCCGGGTGTAACAGATGCAGATGCAATTCTGGAAGACCTGAGTATCGAAGGTAAGTTGGAGTTCTTAGATCCTGAGAATTATGAATTATGGTCACAGGGTAAGGATTATACTCCAGCTCTTACCGGTGATGATATTAAGGGTGCAGATGCCAAGATCGATTCTACAGAGACCGGTGATGACAATGTAGTACAGTTGTCATTCACAACAGCAGGTGCTCAGAAGTTTGCAGATGTAACAACAGCAAATGTAGGAAAGATCGTTTATATCGTATATGATGGTGAAGTTGTAAGTGCACCAACTGTACAGCAGGCAATTACAGACGGAAATGCTGTTATCAACAGCATTTCAACATATGAAGAGGCAGACAGCCTTGCTACTACGATCCGTATCGGTGCATTGCCACTGACACTGAAGCAGGTACGTTCTAATATCGTCGGAGCAACTCTTGGTTCAGAAGCAGTATCAACAACGATCAAAGCAGGTATCATTGGTATTATCTGTATCTTCATTATCATGATCTGCGTATTCAGAATTCCGGGTCTGATCGCATCATTATCATTGACACTTTATACATTTATGATCTTACTTGTTATGAACCTGTTCAATGTTACATTGACACTTCCGGGTCTTGCAGGTATCATCCTTTCTGTAGGTATGGCGGTCGATGCGAACGTCGTTATCTTTACACGTATTAAAGAAGAACTGGCAACAGGTGCTTCTGTTAAGCAGTCTGTAAAAGCCGGATTCCATAATGCGTTATCAGCGATCATCGATGGTAACGTGACAACCCTGATCGCAGCACTTGTGCTTGGTATCTTCGGAACCGGTACGATCAAGGGATTTGCGATCACGCTGGCAATCGGTATCGTATTATCCGTATTCACAGCACTTGTTGTTTCACAGCTTGTGTTAAATGCACTTGTTACACTTGGTGTAAATGATGTGAAGTTCTTTGGCAAGGCAAAAGAGCCAGGCAAGGTCAACTTCGTAAAGGGTGGTAAATATTGTATTATCGCTTCTGTTCTTGTCATTGTGATCGGCTTCTGTTTTATGCCGATCTTTGCAAAGACAAAGGGAAGTGCATTGAATTTAAGTATTGATTTTGCAGGTGGTACATCAATCACAGCAGAATTTGACAAAGCATATTCATTATCTGAGGCAGAGAAGGACATTGTTCCTGTTATCGCTGAGGCAGCAGGCATCAGTGAGGCAGATATCTCTGTTCAGACTGTTTCCGGTACAAATGAGATTGTATTCAAGACCACAGAGCTTACGACTCAGGGTGATGATTCTCAGTTGACAAAGGTAACAGCTGCACTCAGCGAGAAGCTCGGTGCGACAGTAACAAATTCCGATAATATCAGTGGTTCAGCCAGCAGCGATATGACAAGGGATGCATTCCTTTCTGTAGCACTTGCAGCCGTTCTGATGCTCATCTACATTGTAATCCGTTTCAAGGATGTGAAGTTTGGTGTAAGTGCGGTATTAGCCCTTTGCCACGATGTAGCTATGGTATTTGTTCTGTATATCTTACTTCGGTTATCCGTTGGTAATACCTGTATCGCATGTATGCTGACAATCTTCGGTTACTCGATCAATGCAACGATCATCGTATTCGATCGTATCCGTGAGAATATCGCAAATGCAGGAACAAAGAAAGATTACAAGCAGATCGTTAATTTAAGTATTAACCAGACGATCACCAGAAATATTTATACATCCTTAACAACATTTGTTACGATCTTCGTATTATATGTAATGGGTGTAGCAGCGATCAAAGAGTTCGCATTTACTCTGATGGCCGGTGTCGTAATCGGTGCTTATTCTTCTATCTGTGTAACTGGTCCATTGTGGTACTACTTCAAGACCGGATTTGGTAAGAAGAAGGATGCTGCGAATGGCAAGAACAATAAGAAAGCAGTAGAGAAGAAGAAAACAGCAAAGGCGCAGTAATTATCTGTTGCCGATCGACTGAAAAACAGACAAGTATGTAGAATTTACATATTTGTCTGTTTTTTCGTTGTGTTACAGGAAAATTTACATTGGGTATTATAAAACTTAATCTGTAATGACAATGTATTGACAGATGATAAAAGCTGTGATATGTTGAAACAAAGGAGGTGTATGATATGAATACAAATTTAAATGTTGCAATGGCACCAAAGGATTCGACCTTTCAGGTGAGAATGAATTCTGAGATAAAGAGAGCCGTTGAAGATATTTATGCAAAAACAGGTATGACACTGACAGATGCTTTTAATACATTTATTCAACAGTCCTTGAATGTCGAGGGTTTGCCATTTATCGTGACTACGAACAGTAAGGAGGCGTTAAAGGAACAGGCGTTGGTTATGGTAATGCTTGATTTGAAACGTGCAGAAGCTCGTGCGGATGCGGAAGGCTGGATTGATGCAGATGATCTTGAGAAAGAATTGGGGGTGCGTGATTGAAAAAAATAAAATATACGCCGGACGTAGCAGACAAGTTGAGAGAATTAAAAAAAGCCATTACACAAAGTTATGGGGCGGACAAAGCAATAGAAATAGTTAAGAAAATAACAGATGCTATAAGGGATCTTGGCACGAATGAAAAAAAGGGACCGGCAGTTTCACAGATGTTTGGTGTAGATACAGATTATCGGTTCCTTTTTATTTCTCATAATTATGTATTTTATCGTATAGAGGATGAATGTATTTGTATAGTTAATCTTTATCATGAAAGGGAAGATTTTATGTGGAAATTGTTTGGGATTGAGACTGTGCAGCAGGAAACATTAGATTACTGGAATGAGTAAAATATTGAAAAGGTTTGGTGAGAATGATGAAACGATTTGAAGCGGTTATATTTGATATGGATGGGGTTATATTCGACTCGGAGCTGCTGGTCATAAAGTGTTGGCAGGTCGTTGCAGATAAATATGGAATCAAGAACATAGAAGACACCTGTCACAAATGTTTGGGACTGAATAAAGATGCGACAAAAGAACTGATGCTTGGGGTGTATGGAGCAGATTTTCCTTATGATGAGTATAAGGCGGAGATGTCGGCACTGTTCCATGAACAGGCGGCGGGAGGAAAGCTTCCGATGAAGCCGGGAGTTACCGGTCTGTTGCAGACATTAAAAAAGAATGGAAGAAAGGTTGCGTTGGCATCTTCTACCAGGAAAGCAGTTGTCGAACAGGAGCTTCGGGATGCAGGTATCCTTCCGTATTTCGATCGAGTTATTTGCGGAGATATGGTAAAGCGGAGCAAACCGGAGCCGGATATCTATCTGGAAGCATGCAGACAGATCCATGTGATGCCGGAGCAGGCATACGCCATAGAGGATTCTTATAATGGTATCCGTTCTGCACATGCAGCGGGACTGCATCCGATCATGGTGCCGGATCTTGCACCGGTCACGGAAGAAATGCAGGAGCTGTCGGATGTCATTCTGGATTCCCTGACCGAAGTAGAGAAATATCTGTTTTTTATTTAATAGCTTCTATCCCTCTTTTCCGATATTGAGAGGGAGAGAAGCCTTTCTGTTTCCGGAACAGCCGGCTGAAATATAACTGATCATCATATCCTACGATCCTGGCTATTTCATTTATGGAATAGTTCGTCTGTTCTAAGAGAAGCTGGGCGTTGTTGATCCGGCGGGACACGATGAACTGCATTGGGGTCATGCCGGTGTATTTCTTGAAATTCCGTATGAACCAGCTCACGCTCATTCCTCTTGATTCGGCATATTGTTCTATGCTGATGTCTTTATTATAGTTTTCATTAAAGTAGGAAACTGCATAGTCCATTTCACGATCCAGATATTCATTTTTCAGGATATGTTCGCGTGACAGCTCCCGTTTGAATACGATTAAAAGGCGGGTCAGCAGTAAAGCCAGCATTTCTTCATAATCATCCTGACAACGCTGCAGCTCCAGGATGATCTGTTTAAATATATGTTCATATTCCAGAGAGGAACCGACAGGGAATACTCTCCGGTTATCTTTAAATCCATATTTCCTCAGAAGATTCTTCACATCGGAGCCGGTGAAATGAATCCAGTAAACCTCTGTTTTATCTGCACCGTAATATTCATATTTCTGTAGTTCCTTCGGGCGGTAGAGTACCATATTGCCAGCAGGAACGATCGTCTCATTCTCAGCTTTATCAAAATGAAAATGTCCAAGCCCGGATGCGATATAGATGATCTGGTAGTCCTGTCTGCCCTTAGGACGATAGGTAGGCATCTTCGGGTCGCCACTTAAGCGGTATGTTCCGCAGCTTCCGACAATAAGCGGTCTGCGCTTGTCCTTGAAATCAAGATAGGAATGATTCAGGTATCCGGTATTTATATACATGATGAAGCTCTCCTTTATTTGTAGGATTGTAGTATAAAAAGATTTATTGATATTGTATCATTTTGTCCATATTCTGTCCATTCCGGTTCATAGACAGAAATGCTGTTAAAGTGTATGATAAATACAGACAAAACGAAATAACAAGATAATATTTGCAAATAATATCAAAAACATAAGAATAGTTGAAAACAAAAAAGTACATATAAGGGAGGATTACTTATGATAGTGCCACGTTATTATGAGAATTTGAATGTATTACATGAAAATACACAGCCTGCAAGGGCATACTATGTACCGGCTTCCTGTAGGATGGATGATCTGGTCGAGCACAGAGAAGGATCAGATCGGTTACAGTTATTAAATGGAAAATGGAAATTCCAATATTTTAAAAGTATTTATGATGTGAAGGATGCTTTTTATGAGATGGGATATGACACCGGAGCATTTGACGAGATCGAGGTTCCGGGCGTATGGCAGATGGCAGGATATGATACACACCAGTATACAAATATCCGCTATCCATTTCCATTTGACCCACCATATGTCCCACAGGATATACCGTGTGGAGCTTATGTGCATACCTTTTCTTATGCAAAGGATGTGGATGCGTCAAAGGCATTTCTGAATTTTGAAGGTGTGGATAGCTGCTTCTATGTGTGGATAAATGGGACATATGTCGGATACAGTCAGGTATCCCATATGACCAGTGAGTATGATGTGACAGACATTTTAAAAGAGGGAGAAAATACGATCGCTGTCCTTGTCATGAAATGGTGTGATGGTTCTTATCTGGAGGATCAGGATAAATTTCGGATGAGTGGAATTTTCCGTGATGTCTATATTCTGAAAAGACCGGAGTGCGCCATTCGCGACTACCGCATCACGACCTCTGTTTTAAAGGAAAAGGCTGAGGTGAAGCTCGATCTGAGCTTTTATCAGGAGACAGCGGTTAAGGTTACGATCGAAGACAGGAATGGTGTGGTTGTAGCGGAAGGACAGGCAGAGCATGACGGAGCTTTCACATTTGAGATTATACAGCCGACACTTTGGAACACCGAGAATCCATATCTGTATACACTCATTTTGCAGAGTGAAAATGAGACGATCGTTGATCATATCGCTGTCAGAACGATAGAGATAAAGGATAAAGTTATTTACTTCAATGGACAGAAGATCAAATTCCGCGGTGTCAACCGGCACGATTCTGATCCGGTAACCGGCTTTACAGTGGATGTGGAGAAGATAAAAAAGGATCTTACCCTTATGAAACAGCACAACTTCAATGCGATCCGTTCCAGTCATTATCCAAATGCACCGTATTTTTATCAGATGTGTGACAAATATGGCTTCATGGTATGCAACGAGGCGGATATAGAAGCACATGGCCCATATATGTTATATCGCAAAGAGGATACTGACTACAACCGGTTCAAAAAGTGGAATGAGAAGATTGCAGACAATCCGGAATGGGAGGCGGCTATTCTTGACCGGGTGAAGCGGATGGTCGAGAGAGATAAGAACCGTTTCTGTATCGTGATGTGGTCGATGGGAAATGAAAGTGCATATGGCTGCAATTTTGAAAAGGCACTTGCATGGACGAAGCAGTATGATCCATCCCGTATTACCCAGTATGAAAGTGCAAGATACAGAAATTATGATGTGACCTATAATTATGAGAATCTGGATCTGTACAGCCGTATGTACCCAGCGCTGTCAGAGATCGAGGAATATCTGGAAAAGGACGGAAGCAAACCATTTCTGCTGGTTGAATACTGCCACAGCATGGGAAATGGTCCCGGAGATTTTGAAGATTATTTCCAAATGATCCACAGTGATGACCGCATGTGCGGTGGATTTGTATGGGAATGGTGCGACCATGCAGTTGCGCATGATCAAGCGGAAAACGGAAAGACGAAGTATTACTATGGCGGAGATCATGGAGAGGCGATACATGATGGTAATTTCTGTATGGATGGTCTTGTGTATCCGGACAGAACCCCGCATACCGGACTGCTCGAATACAAAAATGTCTACCGCCCGGTCAGAGTTCGGTCATTTGATCAGGAGAGAGGAATGCTTACCCTTCATAACTATATGGATTTTGATGATATTCAGGATTTTGTGGATATCTGTTATGAGGTAACTCAGGATGGCTTAAGTGTTCAGAAGGGCAAGGTAGTGGGTGCTTCGGCTGCTCCACACAGTGATTGCACCGTGGGGCTTGATATCGATGTTCCTACGGCAGGCAGAGTATATCTGAAGCTTTCTTATCAGTTAAAGAAAGAGCTTCCGTTAGTTTCTGCGGGTCATGTATTGGGCTTTGATGAACTTCTGCTTGAGAATAAAGATGGAAGAAACCAGACAGCTGCCAAATGGACGGCTTCGGATGTGGAAGTATCCGATATCAGGGTAGAGGAAGACGATGCATGGATCGTGTTAAATGGTGATGGCTTCACATATCGGCTGGATAAGCGTACCGGCTTGTTCAGCGGACTTCAGTATGCAGGCAGGGAATATCTGAATCATCCAATGGAGCTTAACATCTGGCGTGCGCCTACAGATAACGATATGTATATCCGGGCAGAATGGGAGAAGGCTCATTATGATGAGGCATACACAAGAGCATATAGTGAACAGATCCTTCAGAACAAATTCGGAGTAATGATCATGTGCCATGCAGGTGTGGTAGCTCCAACCGTTCAAAAGCTGATCGATGTAGAGATTATGTGGAAAATAGATGGCGCAGGCAGAATTGCTGCGGGAATAACAGCAGTAAAAGATGAAGAACTCCCGGATCTTCCAAGATTTGGTATAAGAATGTTTCTGGATAAGAAGCTTTCTGAGGCTGCCTATTATGGCATGGGGCCACAGGAAAGCTACCGCGACAAGCACAGGGCTGCCAGCCACGGCTTGTTCAGAAGTTCTGTGCAGGAGCTTCATGAGGACTATATCATGCCGCAGGAGAATGGAAGCCACTATGACTGTGATTATGTGGAACTGACAAATCAACGATATGGAATGGCTGTTGCAGCAGAACATACATTTTCATTTAATGCCTCTTATTACACTCAGGAAGTGCTTACGCAGACGAAACACAATTATGAGCTTACGGAAGCCGACAGTACGGTGCTCTGTATTGATCATGCACAGAATGGAATCGGTTCGAACAGCTGTGGCCCGGTTGTTCTGGATGAATACAGGTTCAGTGAAAATGAGTTCCGGTTTGATTTCACGCTGGTACCGTTTGTGAGGGGTTAATTAGGAGGAGATACGGATGGAAGAGAAGAAATATTTAAAATGGTATAATAAAGTAGGTTATGGTTCGGGAGATATCGCGGGAAATGTGGTATATGCGTTTCTGACATCCTTTGTCATGGTATATCTGACGGATACGGTCGGACTTGCTTCAGGTATTGTCGGCACACTGATCGCGGTATCCAAATTATTTGATGGATTTACGGATGTATTTTTCGGATCCCTGATTGATAAGACACACAGCAGACTGGGAAAGGCAAGACCATGGATGATCTATGGATATATTGGCTGTGCAATCACGCTGGTTGCATGTTTTGCAGTTCCAGCCGGTATGGGTAAGGCTGCACAGTATACATGGTTTTTCATTGCATACACATTGTTAAATGGTGTGTTTTACACGGCAAATAATATTGCGTATTCGGCACTTACCTCACTGATCACAAAGAACAGCAAAGAACGGGTTCAGATGGGTTCTTATCGGTTTATATTTGCATTTTCAACCAGCCTTTTGATCCAGACGATCACGGTCGGATTCGTGGACTGGTGCGGTGGAGATGCGGCGGCATGGAGATTAGTAGCAATCATCTATGCGATAGTTGGTCTTGTGGTAAATACGATCTCCGGTCTGTCTGTGAAGGAGCTTCCGGAGGAAGAATTAAACGATGGAGAGCCGAAGAAAACCGAGGAGAAGTATAGTCTGGTTCAGGCATTTAAGCTCCTTATTAAGAACAAATATTATATTATGATCTGTGGAACTTACATCTTGCAGCAGCTTTACAGTGCCATGATCGGTGCGGGTCTGTTCTATATGACATGGGTTCTTAAGAATAAGAATCTGTTCGGGCAGTTTGCCTGGGCAGTAAATATTCCCCTCATTATAGCACTGATATTTACACCGACGCTGGTTGGCAAATGGAAGGGCATGTATAAGCTGAACCTTAGAGGATATATCATAGCGGTTATTGGCAGAGCCTTGGTTGTTGTTGCCGGCTATATTGGAAACATCCCGCTTATGCTGGCATTTACAGCTCTTGCAGCGCTAGGCCAGGGACCTTGGCAGGGAGATATGAATGCGGTTATTGCTTCCTGTTCCGAATATACCTACCTGACACAGGGAAAGCGGGTTGACGGAACTATGTACTCCTGTACTTCGCTTGGTGTAAAGATCGGAGGAGGAATCGGAACGGCGGTTGTCGGCTGGCTCCTTGAACTGTCCGGTTATAAAGGAACGATGGCGGTTCAGCCACAGTCGGCTCTTGATATGATGCAGTTCATGTATCTGTGGCTGCCGTTGATATTTGATATACTAATCCTGCTTATACTTTCCAGAATGAATGTGGAAGCGGCAAATGAAAAGCTTAAGGCAGAGCGGGGGATGTGTGCAGGAGAATAATCTACAAGACTTCACAGATTTTTCACAAAAATTATTAGCACTCGCTATTGACGAGTGCTAATACAAGTGGTATAACATAATTAGAACGAAGGAGAGGACATCAGATAGAGACTGATGGAGGTTCCGGAGTTCCGGAAAAATAACAATTACGTGTTCTGACAATGGTCAGCACACAAAAGAATAAAATGTATGTATTTGAATGGAGGAATGACTTATGTTGATGCCTAGTATTTTTGGAGAAAATTTATTTGATGATTTTTTTGATGATTTTGCACGTCCTTATAAAGTGACAACAGGTTATACACAGCCTGCTAATATTATGAAGACAGATGTAAAAGAGACCGAAGGTTCATTTGAACTGGATATTGATATGCCTGGTTACAAGAAAGAAGATGTAAAGGCAGAATTGAAGGATGGTTATCTGACCATCACAGGTACAACGAAGAAAGAAACAGGCGATCAGGACAAGAAAGGCAAATATGTCCGCCGTGAAAGATATTGTGGTTCTTGCAGCCGTAGCTTCTATGTTGGTAAGGCAGTTGAAAAGGAAGACATCAAGGCAAAATTTGAAGATGGTGTTTTAAAGATCAGCGTACCAAAGAAAGAAGAGAAGCCAAAGGTTGAGGAAAGTAAATATATTTCAATCGAAGGATAAAATGCTCCATTCTCTGTACAGACGGAATAGCAAAGTAACACACGCATTCCTCTGAAAGGAAATGTTAATCATATAAGACCCCAAAAAAGCCGGTGCTTTTGCGTAACTGCGTAAAAGCACCGGTTTTTTAATTTATAGAGTAATTTTGCAAATGAAGAAAAGCGTTACAAATCGACCTGTAAAAATGAGAAAAATGTTACCGAAATATACAAATAAATGCGAAATATGTTATATAAACATGTAAAAAACAAAGAAAAACGTTACAAATTGCCTTGCAAAAACAAAGAAAAACGTTACAATAATATATATAATGTTTATTTTATGGAGAGAAAGAAATGTTACAAAGAAAAGTATATCAGGAACTGTTGAAGTGGAAAAATAGTAAAAAAGGAAAAGCATTATGTGTAATTGGTGCAAGGCAAATTGGAAAAACAACATTAATTCGTGAATTTGGAGCAAATGAGTATGAATATTTTGCAGAAATTAATTTTGTAACCGATAAAAATGCTTTTAAAATATTTGATGGAAAGCTGACTGTCAAAACAATCATAACGAATATGACAGCTTATCTACAGACACGTCTGGAACCGGGAAAGACATTGATTTTATTTGACGAGGTGCAGGAATGCCCACAGGTAAGAGCCGCAATAAAATTTCTTGTGGAGGATGGAAGATTTGATTATATAGAATCAGGTTCGCTGTTGGGAGTCCGGTATAAAGAAATCAGTTCATATCCGGTTGGTTTTGAACAGATATTACAGATGTATCCTCTTGATTTTGAGGAGTACATGTGGGCAAATGGTATACAGTCATCAACATTTGAATATTTGAAAGGGTGTTATGATAATACAACGAAGGTTTCAGATTCCATACATGAAACATTAAGCAAGCTGTTTTATAGTTATCTTGTGGTAGGTGGAATGCCGGAGAATGTACAGATTTATGTAGATACACATGATATAGCAAAGGTTGTTATGAACCAGAGAAGTATTTTGGATTTATATCGATTGGATATTGCAAAATACGCATCAGAGAATGAGAAAGCAAAGATCAAAGCAATATATGATGGCATTCCATCCCAGTTAAATGAAAAAAATCGCAGATTTAAACTTAGTAGTATCCATCCGGATGCCAGAATGTTACGATACGAGGATTGCTTTAACTGGCTGACAGATGCAGGAGTCGCACTGGCATGTTATAACGTAGCAGAACCTCAGCCGCCATTGCAGTTAAGCGAAAAGAGAAATCTTTTCAAATTGTATATGGGTGATGTCGGTTTGCTGTGTGCGGCTTGTATGGAAAATGTTCAGTTCGATCTGCTAATGGGAAACGTGGATGTTAATATGGGGAGTATTCTTGAAAATGCGTTTGCACAGAACCTTCATGCAGGTGGCTTTCATTTGAATTATTATGATTCAAAAAAGATTGGAGAGTTAGATTTTGTATTACAAAGAGGTTTGTCGGTTGAGCTTGTAGAAGTAAAATCTGGAAATGATTACCATAAACATAAAGCGTTGGATCGTGCATTACAGGTTGAAAACTGGAAATTTAAAGAGTCGGTTGTCTTTTCAAAAGGAAATATAGAGTCAGAGAATGGGATCACATATCTGCCCTGGTATATGGTCATCTTTTTTCATCAGGAAAAAGAGCCAGATCAGATGATATATGAAATAGACCTAAGCGACTTATAAAAGGAATGCACATAGATTCTTTACAGGGAATTGCTGGAATTGGTATGTTATGTTATACTAAGCGGGATTAAACAATGCAGGAAGATATATAGACCGAATGAAAACAAGCCTAAAATGAGGGATATATAACAATAAAAAAATACAAAGGGGAAAACCTATGCCAATAAGAATAATGGGAACCGGAAGCTTTTTACCGGAAAAAAATGTGTCAAATACAGACCTTGAGAAATATGTAGACACTTCGGACGAGTGGATCTCCAGTCGTACCGGAATTAAGAATAGAAGAATCGCAGTACATGAGACAACTGCAGGAATGGCAGCAGAGGCTGCAAAGAAAGCCTTGGAGATGGCAGGAAAAGAAGCAATCGATGTAGAACTGATCGTGCTTGCAACAGTAACACCGGATTATTATACACCGAGTGCTGCATGTCAGGTTCAGGCGGAACTTGGTGCAGACAATGCCATTGCATTTGATGTAAATGCTGCATGTTCAGGATTTGTATTTGCACTCAATGTGGCAAAAATGTACATCGAGACAGGCTTTGTTAAGAATGCACTGGTAATTGGTGCGGAGACATTATCCAAGATCCTCGACTGGAACGATCGTGGGACCTGCGTGTTGTTTGGAGATGGAGCAGGTGCAGCGTATCTGGAAGAATCCGACAAGGGAATTATTAGTGTAGTACAGGGATCAATCGGTAAGAAGGGAATGGTTCTGAACTGCGAGAGCAGACGTACTCACAATATATTTACGGAAGATGGAATTGAGCATGATTATCTGCATATGGATGGACAGGAAGTATACAAATTCGCTGTCAGACAGTGTCCGAAGTGCCTGCTCGAAGCACTGGAAAAGGCAGATATGACAGCCGATGATATTGATTATTTCGTTCTTCATCAGGCAAATGTCCGTATCATCGAATCAGTAGCAAAGCGGTTAAAAGCGCCGATCGAGAAGTTCCCGATGACACTTGGATATACCGGAAATATGAGTGCTGCCAGTGTACCTGTCATGCTCGACAGTCTGGTGCGTGATGGCGGCTTAAAACGTGGTGACAAGGTTGCAATGTCAGCATTTGGCGCCGGCTTAACCTATGGTGCGATCGTCCTCGAGTGGTAGGGCTTGCGTCTAACTATCTCGATCCTATACTTGTTATTCCGCAAAACGCTTTCGCTCTATTCCTCAACGCAGCGGTACATAAGGTTGCAAAAGACGCAACCTAAGTACCGGCGTTCGGAAAGGTTTGCTTCATAACAATATAGGATCGAGATAGATGAACGACAGAGTGCAAACGCCTTGCGGAATAATATGTAATGCTATTTTCCATTTCGTTTCAAAGTCACCTGGACAGGACTGATTAGCTGTAAGCTGCTACAGTCTCTTTTATATTATCGTTCGTTGATAGGAACGTACTCTTTAATCTCTGCAATGCTGGTGTAGGCAGGACGGATGATCTTGTAGGAATTAACAAGCTCTTCCATACGGTGTGCGCTCCAACCGACTACTCGTGCGATTGCAAATAACGGAGTAAACATCTCAGCTGGAATCTTTAACATTTTGTAGAGAAGTCCGCTGTAATAATCAATATTGATACAAACACCTTTGTAGATCTTACGTTCTTCGGCAATGATCTCAGGTGCAATACGCTCGATCATCTCATAAAGGGCATATTCTTCGTCCATACCCTTTTCGGCTGCCAAAAGCTTTACATATTTCTTGAATTCCAGAGCACGGGGATCGGATATGGAATAGAATGGATGTCCCATACCATATACGATACCGGTCTTGTCATATGCTTCCCGGTTGACGATCTTACGAATGTACTCGCCAACTTCTTCCTCATCTGTGATATCGGATACATTGTCACGGATATTTTTCATCATACCCATAACCTGATAGTCACCGCCACCGTTTAAAGGTCCCTTTAAGGAACAGAGGGCAGCAGCCATTGTTGCATATGTATCGGAACCGGAAGAGGTTACAACACGCGTTGTAAAGGTTGAGTTGCTTCCACCGCCGTGTTCCATATGAAGTACCAGTGCCAGATCCAGTACACGAGCTTCCAGACGGGTGTATTTCCGATTGGAACGCAGGGTACTTAATATATTTTCGGCAAACGATAATTCAGGAAGCGGCTTATGGATATAACAGCTCTTGCCAAGTTCGTAATGGCGGTATCCCTGATAGGAATAAACAGCCAGACGAGGGAACATACTGATCAACTGGATACACTGCTGTAATACATTTTCCAGAGAGTTGTCACCCATCTTTTTATCGTATGAACCAAGGGCCAGTGTACTCTTTGTCATATTTGCAATAATATCGGCAGTCGGACTCTTCATGATCACATCCTGGATGAAATGATGCGGCAGATCATAACTGATATTTAAAACCTGCTTGAAGTTCTGAAGCTCCTTTTCATCCGGCAAAACGCCGAATAACAGGAGATATGTACATTCCTCAAAACCAAAACGATTATCCAGAAAAAATCCTTTGATCAGATCATGAATTTCGTAACCACGATAGTAGAGCTCTCCAGCACATGGAACACGATTGCCGTTTTCATCTGTTGTAAATGATTTACTGAGAGAGACATTCGTGATTCCGGCATTGATACCGATACCGTTTAAATCACGGAGACTACGTTTTACACCATATTTTTCATATAAGGCATCGTCAATGCTATTGTTTTTGATACACATATCCAGATGGCTCTTTGTGAAAGGGCCGATATTATTAATTGACATTTCAATTTCCTCCTGTGAATAGGATAATACTAAAAGTCATTATCGCATTTTTTTATAGAGAATGCAATGAAATAATTGTAGCAAGGCAGCACATGCTTTGGTATAATTAGTATGGTTACAAAAAAGGAGAGTGTATAAAACGGAGGATATACATGAGAAAAGGGAGATTGGCGGTTGTTACAGTCTTTGGAAGCCTTGCAGTCGGGCTTGCTGCCTGTACGGTATTGTCAGGCAGAGTTTATAATAGCGTGTTGTACGATATTGTTCCATGGCTTGTTACGGGGATGGTCTGTGTAATACCGACGGTATTGTGCGGAAAACTGGAAACACCAAGACTTAGCAAATGCAGAAACGGCTGTATGCAGCTATTTGTATTCTGTGTATCCACAGTGCTTACAATTATATATACCGTTTTATGTATGGCAAAAGTTCTTCCGGCTGAATATATACCGACAAATGGGAAAATGTGGGTATTTCATATATTGACAGCGATTCTTGTGGAAGCAGTTGTGTTCTGGAATGGAATGATCCGGATATATCTGACGTCAGAACAGCTTGGTATCAAATGGAGAGGGATCGGAGCTGTATGTGGCATGATACCGGTTGTAAATCTGGTCGTACTTGGGAAGATACTTCGCTTGACGATAGGAGAGGTTTCATTTGAAAATGATAAGGTTCGATTGAATCGGGAACGGAATAAAGAGCAGATCTGCAAAACAAAATACCCGATTCTGCTGGTGCATGGTATCTTCTTCCGGGATTTCAAATTGTTAAATTACTGGGGAAGAATTCCAAAGGAACTGGAGACAAATGGTGCAGTTCTTTTTTATGGCAATCACCAGTCGGCAGCATCGGTTCCGGCATGTGCGCAGGAGCTGGATGCAAGAATCCGGGAGATCGTAACTGAAACGGGCTGTGAAAAAGTAAATGTGATCGCACATTCAAAAGGTGGTCTGGATATGCGCTATGCCTTATCAGAACTTGGTACAGATCGGTATGTTGCATCACTAACAACGATAAATACACCGCACCGGGGATGTGAATTTGCAGATTATCTGTTAAATATTGTTCCGGAAAAAGAGCAGCAGGGCGTGGCAAAAGCGTATAATGCAGTATTTAAAAAACTGGGCGATGATTCGCCGGATTTTCTGTTGGGAGTAAAAGATCTGACAGCTTCGGCATGTAAAGCCCTAAATGATAAATTACATGATGCACAGGGCGTGTTATATCAGAGCGTTGGTTCGAGGCAGAATGTGGCAGGAAATGGCAGATTTCCGCTGAATTATACATATCGATTGGTAAAATATTTTGATGGAGCAAATGATGGACTGGTAGGCGAAAAATCATTCCCATGGGGAGCAGATTTCAAATACCTGACTGTGGAGGGGAAGCGTGGAATCTCGCATGGAGATGTGATTGATCTAAACCGGGAAAATATTCCGGGATTTGATGTCCGGGAATTTTATGTGAAGCTGGTTCATGATTTAAAAACAAAGGGATATTGATATATAAAAGAAAAGGAGCAGTATGATGATGGGAGAAAAAAAGCGAGTTTCAAATGCAGCAGGAAAAAAGAAAGCAAATCAAAACACTGCAAAAAACGGCAGGCGGCCATCCTCGGGTAGAAAAAGACGCAGAGGCATGACGGCAAATCAGTTTATATTGATAATGGCAGTTGTTGTCGGAATCATTCTGGTATTTACAGTCAGTAAGATCATGCAGAATCGCTATATGAAGGTGACAAAGATAGGAAGTGAATATGCACTTGGAACACCGTTTGATATAAAGAATTATGTGCAGCCGGTAAATGATAAAGCAACAGTAGAATGTGATGAAGCTGATTTTCAGCCGGATAAGGTCGGACCTTATAAGGTGAAATATACAGTTAGATGCGGCAGGCTAAAGAAACATAATATAGTTACGATAGAGGTTGTGGATCATGATTTCCCGGATATAACGGGACCTGAGAAAATTGGCGTGCTCAAAGGGGAGATGGTCGATCTGTTGAAATATTATAATGTAAATGATTCTGAACCGAATCTGGCAGATAAGCTCACGATCGATCAGGAAATAGACACCAGTGAAGGCGGATATGCAGAGTATACTCTCCGCGTGATTGACTGGGGAAATAATTCAGCATCCAAGACGATTACGATCGGTGTATTTGATTTTACAGATGATCAGAGGGCTGTGGCGCTGGCGGTAAGGGAATATAACCGGGAATTTAGCAGTGCTGTAACAGACAGCGGTGTATATTATATGGAAAAAGATGATACAACCGGTTATGTGTTGATCGGAAGTGATAATGTATATGAAGCAGGTGCTGATAACAGCTGCACCAGAATCGAGGCAGATGAGAATCTGATCCAGTCAATCCAGAGCAATGGTTCATGGATGGAGATAGGCGGCTATTCCTACTTCAATTACAATATACAGGAATAATCATTGGTGGCAGAGACGCTATAGTATTCTTTTAGAGGGGTATCGTATGGATAATACAGAGTTATTTTTAGACAAATATAAGGAACTTGAGAATGCGGCAATCAATGAATTCAAGCTTCCGCCGGATGGTTCGGCGGTTGCAAAGCTGGAAAAGAGAAGTGAGTTCAAAGATATTCGATTTGAACTTAACTACTGTCGAGAGGTTCGAAATCTTCTGCAGCATAACCAACGTTTGGATGAGGAATTCGCCGTGCAGCCGGGGAAGAAAATGATTGAGCTTCTGGATATGGTTCTGGATCGCATCAAGAATCCTGTACGGTGTATGGATATCGCAGTACCATTTAATGATCTGGTATGGCGATCTCTGGATGATCCGGTTATGCCGGTTATACGGATCATGAATGACAGAAATATTTCCCATGTGCCAATCTTAAAGGATAAAAGAGTGGTGGGAGATTTCAGTGATAACTGTATCTTTCCTTATCTGCTGGGTGATACAAACTGCCACATCGATGAGAAAACTCGGTTTCGAGATCTGCAGGAATATATCGAATTGGAGAAACACCCATCAGAACGCTTCCGATTTGTCGCATATGACGAAAAGGTATCCAATATTAAAAAATACTATGAAGAAAGCAGGAGAGATCATGAACGTATCGGATTGATCTTCCTGACCGAGACAGGACACCCGGACGAACGTCTGCTGGGAATTCTGACTTCATGGTTAATTATAGGAAATTAAAAAGATATCAGGAGCGCAGGGCTACAGCCACAACCAGCCTGATGGTATATTGACGTACTACAATTTCTATTCAATGTGTATTGCCGGTAAATACTTTTGTGCAAACTCGTCCTTCGGACTCAAACATGCACCCGTATCTACCGGCAATATGCATTTCATAACGAAATTTTCGTTAATGTCAATATACCATCAGGCTGGTTGCGGCTGTAGCCCCACGCTCCTGATTTTTTTATTCTATAGATGACATATAGATGTTCAGCAGCTTAAGTGCGGTATCCTGCACTTTAGGCGGGCTGTCATTTAACTGCGATAGAATTTCATCTTTATATTCTTGAAATGCCGGCGGTTCTTCTGTCAAAATATCATTTGGCGTTATATGAAGTACGCTGCATATTCTCAGCAAAGTATCAAGTCTCATATTTACATTTCCACGTTCAATATCAGCATAGGTTCGATCTGACAATCCTGCTAATTCAGCAACCTCTATCTGTGTCAAATGCGCTTTCTTTCTGAATTGAAGCAGTTTATTTCCTATCACATGAAAATCCGATATTATCACAGAAATACCTCCTTGTAATTTACATATAGGAATTATACTTCTTATTTAAATTGACAAACAGGAGCTATAACTGTATAATGGCAGGAAGAAAAGTTCCTATATATGTGTAGTATTACTACATATAAGTAAAAAATGCGGAGGAGAAAATGAAAGCAGATAATTTACAAAAGAATACCGGATTGAATGCAAATACCCTGAAACTGATCGCGGTAATAGCCATGGTTGTACAGCATGCGACGATTGTGTTCTATCCAACAGAGAATGCACTACACTGGACCTTGTATGCAGTAGGAAGGATAACAGCGCCTGTTATGTGTTTCATGATAGTAGAGGGATACTATCACACATCGAATATTAAAAAGTATTTGATGCGTTTGTTTATAGCGACCCTGATATCACATGTACCTCATGCACTGGCATTTGGATATTCACCATATGAGTTCTGGAAAGTGACAAGTATTATGTGGTGTCTGTTTTTAGGTTTGCTGGCATTAGTGATATTCAATAAGAAAGAAATACCACTGATCTTAAGACTGTTCGGTGTCGGTATTTGCTGCATTTTGTCATTCCCCGGCAATCTGAATTGCATTATCGTTCTGTGGATAATGGCATTTGGTGTATTCAGAGATAGTAACCGGAAGAAATATACAGCGTTTTTCATCGTTACACTGTGCTATCTTGCAGAATTCTGGGTTATAAGCTCACATGGAATACCATGGATCAGACTGGTATCGTTATTGGCAATTCCGTTATTGATGATGTACAACGGCATGCTTGGTAAGAAAAGCAAATGGATACAGTATGGATATTATCTTTTTTACCCGCTTCACCTTTTGGTGTTATATGGTCTGAAGATGTTGATCGGATAAATGGATGATAAATAAAAAGCAAAACAAAGGAGAATTAAAATGAGTAACTATAGTTTTGGAGTGCGCACTAAGAGATGGATCAGATTTTCAATTAACTATATAAAAGAAAGAATGCGTGGTCTCGATTTCAGTATGGTCTATGTCGGAGATATCCAGAAAAATGTAGCAGAATTTCATGGCTACAGTATGACAGATGAGAAAGACATGAAACGTATGCTGAAGGCCATCCCGGTCAATCCAAGTGAATGTTCATTCCTTGATGTAGGATGCGGAAAAGGAATCTGTATGAAATGTGCGGTTGAAAGCGGATATGGCAAGGTTGCCGGTCTGGATCTGGATAAGCACTTGTTAGGTATCGCAAAAAAGAATATGTCTATTTTAAAAATGGATGTAAGATTGATAAATGCAAATGCTGTGGATTTTGACGGATATGCTGATTTCGATGTTTTCTATTTCTACAATCCTTTTGGTAGAAGCGTTTTTGAGCAGGTTATAGAGAAAATCAAGGAAAGTCAGAAGACAAGAAACCGTGATATCTGGATAGCATATTATCATCCGGTATTCAGTGAATTATTTGATAAGGCAGGCTTTGAATTGAAAAATGAAGTAAAAGATAAGACCAGAGATACAACTACAAAATTCTACTATATGCCAAAGTTGAAATAAAAAAGATATCAGGAGCGCAGAGCTATGGTCACAACCAGCCTGATGGTATATTGACGTACTGCAATTTCTATTCAATATATATTGCCGGTAAATACTTTTGTGCAAACTCGTCCTTCGGACTCAGACATGCACTCGTATCTACCGGCAATATGTATTTCATAACGAAATTTTCGTTAATGTCAATATACCATCAGGCTGGTTGTGACCATAGCTCTGCGCTCCTGATATTTTTTTATATATTATGATAATGGTGGACGACGAAGTTCGTTGTCCAGTTCGGACTGATCGATAGCGATCGTCTTTGTATTCTTGATTTTTTCTATACGTCTCTTCCGGCGACGCTTATGGATATGTTTGATCAGAGTGATGATCAATAATAAGATAACACCGATACTGATCAGAACAACAGATAAGCCATAACGATCCAAAATCTTATCAAAAAGATTGTAATTATCTTCCTGCCAAATATTCTCCTGTTCCAGAGTTGACTGGATACTGTTTATACTGTGCATTGTTCCTTTACAGGTTGGGATTCCCGGCAGCCAGTCAGATGCTGGCGTCAGATTCTTTGCCTGTTCACTTGTAATATTGAAATAATCGTAGATCAGGACATTTTTACCGGACGTTGTCTCAGGATCATCATATGCAAGATCGACAATGTACCAGCCATCATCAAGACATACCATGTTCCATGCGTGGGAATTATAGGTTTCAGAATCCTTGTCTTCTTCAGAAGATGATGTCACATTTCCTTCTACATAGATGCATTTAACACCGAGATAGTCCATAACGGCTTTAAATGCTTTAGCATATCCAAATGAAGTCGCACTTTTATGTTTGGAGTTAAATACTCCGTCTACACTGTAGCACCATGAATCTCCGGAATGAGAAGCTTCGCTTTCCGTATCAAAATAAGTATCATCAATAATTGCATTATGGATCAAATATTCTTTTTGGTAGTCAGGAAGATCTTTATCTAAATTATCTGCATAATTGGAGATGACAATATTTGCATTATTTCGGACAATCTCCCGGGTATTCCCGTTTGCATAATCATCATAGCAGATGATCTGTACTTCATAGCAAACCGAACCGCCATCTAAGGATTTAGCATTGTATTTGAAATCAGGTGACATCCAGAAATACATTGGGTTATCTGCAAGAACTGCATTTACAACACTCTGCATACCGGATGCGCCAATAACTTCCCAGTTTTTACTGGTTACATTAATCGTGAATGCTTTGTAATAATGAGTTTCGCCTGATTCACGATACTCCGCATTCTGATTGGATTCGTGGTAAGCATTGGCTGCTTCTTGTAACTGATTATATACATTTTTGTATGCATCATTGTCAAACCTGTTATAATAATACTTCGTTGTATCAATATCTGCATAGACATTGGTCTCTTCTGTCGTATCATCCGTTGTATTATCCGCGGCAAGTACGGTCATATTCGGTAATACAAGGATAATTGTCATCAGAAATAGTAGTAATTTCTTTCTCATAAACACACCCCGATCCATATCTTTTACGATGAAAAGATTATAAATTTATACTTTGTCATTTTACCACAGAGTGGAAACTATTACCAGTAAAAAACGCTTTTCTGTAAGCCTGCCCAATAGATTTCGGACTAACGCTTGAAATGGGAATGAAAAATGTGTAATATTGACTAAACATAGAGTAAAAATAATGAGTATGTTACAGAAGGAGTGCTGATATGGGAGCATCAAGTTGTGATTTATGTGCACATTACGTGTATGATGATGAAGATGATTTTTCAGAGTGTATGGTGAATATGGATGAGGATGATTATGCCAGATTTATAACCAGTTCATATGAAAGTTGTCCGTATTTCCAGTTGGATGATGAATATAAAGTAGTTCGAAAGCAGATGTAAGAAAAGCACACGTTGGCTGAAGAAGTATATATAAAATATACTATCAGACAATGTGTGCTTTTTATATAAGAATCGGATGCAGTCTGAAATGAGAGAGCGCCTGATCTGTGATCACGCGTGATCCTCCGGCGACTTTTTGAAGGATTCCACCAGATCGGTCAGATATACATATCGATCCATCAGGTGTTCCAGCTTCATTTCAGCCGATTCTTTTTCAGCCATCAAGTGATTCAGCTTTGTAAAATCAGTTGCGGCAGCTGCAATCTCACGATCTAATCCGTCTATCTTTTCTTCGCAGATCATGATATCGTTTTCAATATTGTCATATTCACGCTGCTCATTAAAGGATAATTTGGTCTTTGTGCGTTTTGGTGCAGCTTCTTTTTTGGAAGCATCTGATCTTTCTGTGACTGATGGTGTATTCTTTCGTGAAGCCGTAATATTTGCTTTGCCTGCACATTCAGTGTCACTTACAGATTTCGCTGAATTTGCAAATGAACCATGTTCCAGATAATAATCGGTATAACTTCCTTCGAACTGGTTGATGTGTCCTGTTCCGTCATAGACGAATAAACGTCTGACAACACGATCCAGAAAATAACGGTCATGCGATACAACGATCAGGATACCGGGGAATGAGTCCAGATAATCTTCCAGAATGCAAAGAGTTGATATGTCCAGATCATTGGTAGGCTCATCTAAGATCAGAACATTCGGAGAACCGGCAAGTACTTTTAACAGATAGAGTCTTCGTTTTTCACCACCGGATAATTTACCGATCTTCTGATACTGAAGGGTCGAGTCAAATAAAAATTCTTCGCATAGGGTAGAAGCAGGCATATATCCGTCAATTGTTCGGATGAATTCTGCCTTTTCCTTTACATATTCCAATACACATTTATTATCATCTAAAGGTTCATTCTCCTGAGAGAAATAACCGATATTTACCGTTTCTCCAACCTCGATATAGCCACTGTCCGGTTCCAGAATACCCGTGATCAGTTTCATCAGTGTGGATTTGCCGCAGCCATTTGGACCTGTAATACCGATCCTGTCGGTTCTTAAAAAGTTATATGAAAAATGCTCAATCAACGGATGAGACATTCCCGGAAAACTCTTTGATATGTCGTGCAGCTCGATCGTTTTATTACCTAGCCGGGTCGTGATCGAATTTAAGGTTACGGATTTATCCATCTCGATCGGTTTCTCGGCGGATAGAACTTCAAATCGCTTAATATGTGCTTTTTGTTTGGTGCCTCTGGCTCTTGCGCCGCGTTGGATCCATGCAAGCTCTTTACGAAGGATTGTTTGGTGTTTTCTCTGAGTGGCCAGAGCGATATTTTCCCGTTCTGCCTTAAGGGCAAGGAAGCCTTCATAGTTTGTTTCATAACGATAGATGTATCCTTTATCGATCTCTGCGATCCGGTTTGTTACACGGTCAAGGAAATATCTGTCATGAGTGACCATGACTAGCGCACCTTTATAATTGTTCAGATATTCTTCCAGGTATTCCGTCATATCGTTGTCCAGATGGTTCGTTGGTTCGTCTAAGACCAGAATATCACAGTTGGACAGCAGAGCGGCAGCAAGTGCAACTTTTTTCTTCTGACCGCCGGAGAGGGTGGAAACCGGAATACCGGTATCGTTAAAGCCGAGCTGATCAAGAATTGCTCTGGCATCACCTTCAATGCTCCATTTATTTTCTTCCGTGCTGTTGGCGGTTATAACATGTTCGTATATTGTTTCATTGTCGTCAAATGTCGGGCTCTGTGGAAGATAATTGACAACAATGTTGTTCCCACGCACTACAAGCCCTGCGTCACAGGTATCTAAGCCTGCGATCATTTTCAATAAGGTTGATTTTCCGGTTCCGTTGATTCCGATTACACCGATCTTATCACCACTGTTGACGGAGAAATCAGCTCCCTTGAAAAGCACTTTATCTGTATACGCCTTGTGGATATTTTTCATAGTTAATAAGTTCATTTGTATTTCCCAAACCATTCTTTATATTTGTTTCTTATAGAATAGACTGTTGATATTATGTGGCAGTACACTACTACTATACTGGAAACTGCACTTATTTTATGATGGTTTCCCGGCTACGTCAATAAGAGTTTTACGCACACTTGCCTCCGTGCGTTTAAAATATATAAAACAGATAAGAGATTATTATTTTACACAAAAAAATGCAGGAAAATGAAAAAAGGATATCCGCATATTGTGACCGGATATCCTTTTTTACGACTGCTCTTATAGCTCCTGTTTGTCGTATATTCCTTTTATTAAATGTAAGTTGCCTTATGCGACTGCTGGTTCAGCAATGAAAGGCTTCAGTGTTGACATGTATGAATCGGAAATACCATCATAGAATTTTACGGTTAATTCATCTCTCAGATCGAGACTGATAACACCAAGAATAGATTTTGCATCTACCATATAGTTTTTGTTTGTAGCTGATATATCGACATCGCCATGATATCCTCTCATTACATCTACAAACTGCTTTACTTCATCAACGCTGCTTAATTTTACTTTAATGTCAGTTGATTTAGCCATAAAACTCGCCTCCTTGATTTGTTGAACAATTTATAATCCTTTTTTTTGCTAAAGTCAAATTATGAAAGTGTGAACAAAAAGCAAAATTATTACCAATTTCTAAAATTTTTTAAAGTAAATAGAAATTTCAGCTTAAAGAAATTCAAAAATCGGCATTTTTTAGTTAAGGATATTCATTTATATGTAGTAAAACTGTAATGGTGTTACAAATTGCTATGAAAAATTTGTACAAAATAGGAGAAATTGGTGATTTTGGTGTATATTTTCGGTATAATACAGGTAAATAGCAGTTGATATGTATCTGCTTTTGTACAAATAGCTGTAAAAAAACAGGGATTGATCGGAACAAAAGCAGACAGAAACGGAGGTGGAAGTATGATCTATCAGGAAGAATCAGGACGGGAATATCACATAAAGACAGGGAAGAACGAGATCGGAAAATATGTGATCCTGCCGGGGGATCCGAAGCGGTCAGCGAAGATCGCAGCTTATCTGGATGATGCAAAGCTGGTTGCGGACAACCGGGAATTCGTGACCTATACCGGATATCTGGAGGGCGAGAAGGTCAGTGTAACATCGACCGGTATCGGCGGACCATCAGCAGCGATTGCATTGGAGGAACTGGTGCATTGTGGCGCAGATACATTTATAAGGGTTGGAACCTGTGGTGCGATGCAGTTAGATATCATGGGAGGGGATATCGTGGTGGCAACCGGTGCTGTCCGGATGGAGGGTACATCAAAGGAATATGCTCCGATCGAATATCCGGCTGTTGCAAGCTATCCGGTCATTCAGGCACTGACAAAAGCCTGCGAGACGACGGGAGTCCGATACCATACCGGAGTTGTTCAGAGCAAGGATTCCTTCTATGGACAGCATGAGCCGGGAACCAAGCCGGTGTCCTATGAACTGGAAGCCAAATGGGAGGCATGGAAGCGGATGGGCTGTCTGGCGTCCGAGATGGAGTCCGCGGCGTTATTTATCGTAGGGGCTTATCTGGGCGTGAAGGTCGGAGCCTGTTATCTGGTAGTCGGAAATCAGGAGCGGAAAGCAGCGGGACTTGAGAATCCACTGGCATACGATACGGACATGGCAGTAAAGACCGCGGTTGAGGCAGTCCGGCAGTTGATTCTGGATGCAGGGAAAGAATAAAATCTATTAATATAATAAGAAGTTATTGAAAAAAAATGTTAAAACATATACAATGTTTATAACGGTATTTGGTAAATATTAACAAAAAGAACCTGACGATATAATTTTTCGGGTTCCAAAATATCAGATAGGAGGTCAGTAATGGACAGAAAGGATTTGGAAGCAAAGGTTTTACAGGCTGTAGCTTGTGTTATGCCGGAGATTGACATCAGCAAGCTTGACATGACAGCCGAGTTGACAAAAGAATATGGGGTTAATTCTGTATCGATTATTCAGTTGATCGTAGAACTTGAAAATGATTTCAATATTGAATTTCAGGATTCAGAACTCGCATTGGGTTTGTATTATGATATGAATGATGTGGTTGCCGCTGTTGCAGCCAAGTTGAACTAGAGAAGATAAGGGAGGTATAATCATGAGCAATAAAAAGATATTGCCGGTCAGCTACCCAATGATTACATCATGGCAGTGGCATGCAACATTATTCTCAATTCTGGGGGATGACGAAAAGGCTAAGAACTGGATCTTCAGCAATTACATCCAGCTTAGATGTTATAATATTGAGGAGATTTTCACAGGAGATGAGATGCTTCTGGCAGATATGATGCCGGGAAGCAGTTCTTTGAAGGAGTGTCCATATCTTCTGTTCTCACTGATGACAAAAGAGCAGGTAGAGAGCTACTGTGGAGATATCATTAACTTCATTATTAAAACGATCGACCTGAACGGATATGTCTATGGTGTATTTGACGAGGCAAAGATTCTGTGCGATTCCGGTGCAGATTACAAATTCCCACATGAGTTATTTATCTTTGGCTATGATAAGGATAAGGAAGAATTTCATGTTGGTGATTTTACGTTTGGTGAGCATTATTCTTATTCAACTGTATCCTTTGAGGATGTTAAACGGGGTTACGATATCATAACAGCATCCGAAGATCATATGTTTAAGGATGATTATAAAGGCAGACGTGGTTTATATGTGATCCAGAAGAATACCGCTGAGATGTATTATGATCTGGATGTGGCATATATCAAGGATACATTGGTTGAATATCTGGACGCAAAGGATTCCAAGAATCATTTCCGTATGATGAGAAATCGTTTCTCAGATACAGTATTCGGTGTAAATGTATACGATGCAGTATATAAGCAGATCGAAAAGCAGCTTTCAGGAGATGAGCCTGATTTTGATATCCGTGCACTTCACCTGTTATACGATCATAAGGTTCTGATGAATGAACGCCTGAAATATATGATGGCAAAAGGTGTATTGGCTTATGATAATGAGATTCTTGACGAGTACATGGAGGTTGTCAACAATATGCTGACAGCAAGAAACCTTCTGATCAAGACATCCATCACAGGAAATGTGAACTGCCTTGATCGTTTTGAGAAGTATATCATGACCGCAAAGGCCAAAGAGATTGAGGTCCTCAACAAGGTTGTCGAGAGACTTTAAGCCAGCGGATGAAAACACTACGTATATATTCAAGAAACAGAACTCAGGCTGGGCTTATACTATTATGAAGCAAACCTTTCCGAGCGTCGGTACTTAGGCTGCGTCTTGTGCAGCCTTATGTACCGCTACGCCGAGGAATAGAGCGAAAGCGTTTTGCGTAATAATAGATATAAGCCCAGCCTGAGTTCTGTTTCTTGAAATGTATATACCGCGGTGTTTTCTGTTTGTGGAAGAGCCAAAGACAGAAAAATATAGCCGGCTGTTCGGCAACAGATATTTTCATGAAGCAAGCCTATTCGAATGTCGGTTCTTAGCGATCCACGGAAGTGGGAGCTTAGTACCGTTACATGAGAATAGAGCGGGAGCGTCTTGCGGAATGAAAAGTATCTGAGCCGGACAGCCGACTATATTTTTCGTCCATCTATTTCACTATATGGATCTCTGAAGGCTGATAGTAAAAGCTGTCGGTTGCGATATAGCGGTTGCGGTAGTCAGGATCTGTGTTTTCTGCGTCATCATCCGTATGAGCAAGGACATCGTAGGATACGATGCCTTTGGTGGACACTTCCTTTATGAGCAGATAGGAAGCACCTTTTAAGGATATTGGTTCATCGGTGAGGGTGGCTGCTTTTTGTGTGTCGCTCCAAAGTACGGTATTGTCATCGGACATACCATAGAAGGTGTAGCTGTTTACAGGATCAGAAATGGATCGTATCGTAAGGGAGATCGTATTCGTTGTAGTGGCATTGGAATCGATGCCCGATTCTGTGTAGCTTTCAGAGAAGGTTTGAGTCGTTGATTCGCCTTCGTTCATGATTGAAACAGGAGAGCCGGGTGTTATAAAGAGATCACCATTTTCTTTCTGATAGATTAGATTCAGATAGATATAATAAAGATCTGAATCTGTGGAATAATCTGTTTTGTCCGGATCAACATAGAGAGTGCCGGAAAGGGATAAGGAAGCTTTTGCGGTACCATCGGGTGGATACATATAATTGCTTTGACCGATTAGTGTATGGGATGAAGACTCATAGGAGGTAGTGCTCGTTCCATCGGAACCGGAAATGTTTATAGATGGTTCAGCCATCATATCGGAACAGAACGAATAATAAAAATTTCCTTCTTCTTTGGATACATCAACTTTAATTGCAGCCAGATAGCAGCCGGAGATATCGGGATTATCCGGTTTGAAAGTATCTGTTTTCTGATCATATGTGCAGGAAATCGGTTCTTCCTGATCATCCAGAGGTGTTGCTGTACAATAGATACCAACCAGATGCTTGGTAACTGCAGATGGGGTATTTTCTTTCTTTGCAAGCTGACAGCCGGAAAGGACAGTCAGAACTAAAAGGGTCAGTATACTTATAGATAAAAATTTCTTCATGCTTCTTCCTCCTCATCAAGATTTCCGTCAAATGACAGAATATCGCCTACATCACAGTGCAGGTAGTAACATATTTTATTGATGGTTGTAAATCGGACACCTTTTGCTTTTCCGCTTCGCAAAATGGAAAGATTTGCTTCGGTTATGCCGATCTTTTTGCATAATTCTTTAGAAGTCATATTATTTTCTTTTAAGACTTTATCCAGATTGATCTTAATTGCCATATGAAACCTCCGTATTAAATGAATGCTTCATTTTCTTCTTCCAGCGTGTGTGCTGTCTCGAATTTCTTTGCAAGGATAAATGCCGTTACGGTCAGAAGTATCTCTATAATAGGAAGAGATACGGTAAAGGTCGTATCTGAAAGTGACGGAAGTATAAGAAGCTGCAGGATGTTCCGAACAACTTCAAGTACTGCCGTGATGCAGAGAACTCTTACACACAGATAGGAGAGTGCCCCTGCATCCTGGATCGTCTGATCGGTGAAATGATTGTCTTTCAGAGAACGACACAGCCGGAAGGATGCGATCAATACCCAGATGAATAACAGGGATGGAACCAAGTCGCAGAGGAGTAACGGAATGCGGTCAGACTGAAATGATCCCATGCTGCCATTATCAAGCATAACAGCACCATCTTCTGATGATATGATCCGGGAATACAGGTCGGGACCTGTTTGATCTGCAGAAGCCCATAGTTTTGGAAGCTTTATGAAACAGATATTAATGATTGATATGATCATTACAAGAATGATGAAAACCTGTGCGATCTTTGCCAGATTGATCTCGTTTGCATGCCGGATCATGGCAAGAACCCGGAGAATGATGTAACAGATAAAGATGGACCATAGGGTTGTCGATATTGCCAGATCGATCATAGGTATCGAATAACGAAAATAGGGGGTCATAAGCCCCGGATTTATCATCAGGTAAATGCCGATAAAGAGGGCAGCAGAGCATACGAGTAACAGATAGTCTGCACGGATCTTCTTTTTCCTCAGACAAAGAAGCAGAAATGCGATTGCCGGGAGACAGCAGATAATGATATAAAGTATGATCGCGATACAGTTACCGGAGTTTCCGGATAATGAAAGCTTTCGAAGCCATACTGCGATCCATTCAAACGGAGTTGTAAAAATCTGATTCATGGTTATATCCTTTCTGATAGCTAATTTTATCTAAAAATTATCGAAAAACAATAATTACAGTTTCAAAATATCATTAAAATTATCGTTTGTCAATAATTTCTATGGATTGTGAGCTTGATTCATTTATGCAGGTCTAATATAATAGGAATTGCCGTGTTCAGGTTTCGTATCATTTGTTTGAAGGATAGATAAAATGGTCGTTGGCATTTCAACACCGGCAAAAGGGAACATGGGAGAGTAACATTCTCAGTGACGATAAATAAATGTTTGTGAGGCAGAGATATGATTTATTCTTATCCGGATTATTATAAAAAGTTTAGATGTATAGCGGACAAATGCCCGGACACCTGCTGTTCTGACTGGCAGATCGTGATCGATGATGAATCACTGGAAAAATATCGAAATTACGCAGGAGAATACAGGCAGACACTTCATCGGAATATACAGTGGGAAGAAGGCGTATTCGGACATAACCGGAAGGGCAAATGTGCATTTTTGCGGGATGATGGACTGTGTGATATGTATAAGCATATGGGAAAAGACAGCTTATGCACGACCTGTCGGGAATATCCAAGGCATACGGAAGAATTTGAAAATATAAGAGAGATTTCATTATCGCTTTCCTGCCCGGAGGTGGCAAGGATATTGATGCAGAAGACAGATCCGGTAACATTTGTCTGTGAAGAAGACGATGAGGAAGAAGTATTTGAGGATTATGATTATTTCCTGTTTTCCAATCTTGAGGATATCCGGGAGGAGATTTTGAAGATTATCCAGAACCGGGAAGAAAGTCTGAAAGCAAGGATCAGAAAAGTATTGCAGATCGGTGCTTCCGCACAGAGACATTATGAAGAAGGGGATCTGATCGACTGGGATGAATGTGAGGATACAGATAAAGTCTGCGTGAAAGATGAATATGAACTGTTCCGGAAGCATATGAGATTCCTGTCAGAGGAGCTGGAGCTGTTATATCAGGACTGGGATGATGTGTTGGTGGAATCCGAAGTGCTTTTGTTTGATCTGGGGGAAGCCGGTTTCACAGAGAATAAGAAACGATTTCTGTCATGGTGGGGAAACAGCAGCCTGCCTTCACTTGAGATCGTGCTGGAGCAGATCGTTGTTTATTTTATCTCGATCTATTTGTTAGGTGCGGTCTATGATGGGAATATTCTTGGTAAAATAGATTCCGCGGTGGGACATGTGACAGTAATCTTCCTGCTGCTTCTCGCCAGATGGATAAAGTGCAGTGAGAAGTTAGAGATGGCTGATCTGATCGAACTGGTGTACCGGTATTCCAGAGAGATCGAACATTCGGATGAGAATCTCGACCGGGTGGAAGAACTGGACTGGTTTATAAGAATATAATTTGAATTTCAGTGAACTCTATAGCATACTATAGGATAAGGTCGCTCGCAGAGCGATGAACAGTGATAAAAGAAAAATGGAGTAGCAGTATGAATATATGTATATTTGGTGCATCCAGCAATGACATTGATCAGGCATACATGGATGCGGTTTTTAATCTTGGAAAGAAGCTGGCAGAGAGAGGACACACATTAGTATTTGGTGCGGGTGCAAGAGGACTTATGGGGGCTGCCGCCAGAGGAGCAAGTGCCGGAAATGGTGAGATCGTTGGCGTTGCACCGACATTTTTTAATGTGGACGGCATCATATATGACAAATGTACAGAGCTGATCCGGACAGAGACGATGCGTGAGCGGAAACAGATCATGGAGGATCGGAGTGATGCATTTATCATGGTGCCGGGTGGAATCGGAACATTTGAGGAATTTTTTGAGGTGTTGACTTTAAAGCAGCTTGGACGGCATGGCAAGGCGATCATCGTCTATAACCAGGATGGATTCTTTGATTCCCTGTTTCAGATGATGGATGAATGTGTCGAGAAGGGTTTTATGAACCATGTAACAAACGAGATCTATCAGGTGATGACAGATACAGATGAGATCCTTTCTTATCTGGATGGCTATACACCGGAGGTCGGCAAGGTATTTAAATTTTAAACGATATGGGCGCAGGTGCAGGAGGAAAAATGGGAGATACGAATGAATATACAGTTCACGATCTGGTACGGGATGAGTTGTATAAAAATATGGATGTTGAATATGGAAAATTTACAGCGAGTCTGTCACCGGGAGCAGGAAATATCATCGGCGTGCGTATTCCGGTGCTGCGCAAAATGGCGAAAGAGATCGCGTCTGTAAACTGGAAGGAGTATCTGGATGGCGCAAGGGATGATACCTTTGAAGAAGTCATGCTACAGGGCATCGTGCTTGGCTATGCCAGAGGAAAGATCGACGACATTCTCACATACATGGGACGGTTCATACCAAAGATCGATGACTGGTCGATCTGCGATACCTGCTGTAATACATTTAAGATCGCAAACCAGTATCAGCAGGAAGTGTGGGATTTCCTGATGCCATATCTGGACGAGCAGGGAGTAATCGATGGCAAGCCTGCTAACGAGAGAAATCGTGAGTTTGAACTGCGGTTTGTAGCAGTTATGATGTTGAATTATTATCTGAATGATGCCTATATTGATAAGGTGTTATATGCATACGATCATATGAAGAATGATGGCTATTATCTGAAAATGGGTGTTGCATGGGGACTTGCAGAAGCTTATGTAAAATGCCCGGAGCCGACGAAGGTATTTTTAAATAATAACCATCTGGATGATTTCACATTTAACAAAGCAATCCAGAAGATGCAGGAATCCTTCCGTATCACACCGGAGGAAAAAGCTGCACTCAAGGCAATGAAGCGGTAGAGTATAGGTCAAAATATTTGAGGAATGATTAGAAATCATATGCTCTACAGGAATTTGTCCAGCTCGGCTTCTACCTGTTTTCTTTTTTTGATCTTTGGATGATCGATGATCGTGTCGCCTGTGATAACCATTTCCGGATTGCGCAGAGCACGCAGATCTTCCAGAGGATTCTTTGCGGTAACGATCATATCCGTCATTTTTCCTTCCTGTACCAGAATACAGAGCCCTTCCTGTATCTGCATATCTTTTGTTCCGTTCAAGATTTTTCCGTTTGTAAATGCGTAATTCATAATCATTCCACATTTCCAAGAAATTGTTATTTTAAATATACAATAGCATGTGTGGGTTGGCAAGGCGCGGCTGCTTTGTCCGGGCATTTTATATGTTTTGTTGTGAAGGCCATAGAAGTGTGATACTATAAATTAGTTATACAAAAAATATAGAATTTAGACAAAACAGATCGTTAAGAACGGGAGATTGATAAATGAAACAGATCGTGAATATGTGGAATAAGGTATCGTTGATTGCGAAGATAATAGTAGGAATCGTAATTGGTGCAATACTTGGATTGTTAGTACCGGGTGCGACAGGTGTCGGGCTGATCGGAACAATGTTTGTTCGTGCTTTAAAAGCCATTGCACCGATTCTTGTATTTGTCCTTGTAATAAGCTCGATTGCAAATGCAGGCAAGGGGAATGGTGAACAGTTCCGGATGGTTATCATCATGTATATATTGAGCACCTTACTTGCTGCGGTTGTGGCAGTCAGCGCAAGTTTTCTGTTTCCGGTTACAATGACACTTGATCTGGAATCCTATCAGGCGGATGTTGTTCCATCCGGAATTATGGAAGTCCTTCAGAATCTTCTGTTAAATATTACGGATAATCCGCTTCATGCAATGCTGGAAGCAAATTATCTCTGTATACTGGCATGGGCATTATTATTTGGCCTTGCTATGCGCCGGGCAGCAAAAACTGTGAAATCAGCACTTGTGTCCATCTCCGATGCAGTTGGCCGTGTAGTTCGCTGGATCATTGGATGCGCACCATTTGGTATTATGGGTCTGGTATTTACAACGGTTTCAGAGAGTGGTTTGTCAATCTTCAAGGAGTATGGAAGATTGTTGTTAGTACTTGTGGGAGCAATGCTTACAGTTGCCCTTATTGTTGATCCGCTGCTTGCTACGGTTATTCTAAAGAGAAATGCATATCCGCTGGCATGGCGTTGCTTGCGGGAGTCGGGTGTGACAGCATTTTTCACAAGAAGCTCGGCAGCGAATATTCCTGTAAACATGTCTTTGTGCAAACGCCTTGGACTTGACCCGGATGTTTATTCGGTATCCATTCCACTTGGAGCAACGATCAATATGGATGGGGCGGCGATCACGATCACGATAATGGCACTTTCCGTTGCAAATACAATGGGCGTGTCAGTAGACCTTCCAACAGCATTAATGCTCAGCCTGATGGCGACACTTGGAGCGTGTGGAGCGTCAGGTGTTGCAGGAGGTTCATTGCTTCTTATTCCTATGGCATGTTCATTATTTGGAATCCCTCAGGACATTTCCATGCAGGCAGTAGCAGTCGGCATGATCATCGGTGTTGTTCAGGATTCCCTGGAAACAGCCATTAATTCATCTGGTGATGTATTGTTTGCGGCAACGACAGAATATCATCAGTGGCAGAAGGAAGGCAGAGAGTTCAAGATTGGTGCGATCGTAGATGCGGATGAATAATACAACCAGATATAAAGGAATCAGCGGAGACAATTTTAGAAAAATTAGGTATTCCGGTATCAGTTTTTATTGATATGACATATAGACAGGTGATTGCAAGAAATGGGGTTCCTTTTGAATTAAAAATAGAAAAAACTATTGATTCAAGAGATAGTGTGAGTGATGAGGATTTTAATACAGTTATGGCAAAAGGACTTGCACCAGAGGCAGCCGACAGACTTTTGGATAAACAGTTCTGAAAAATTAGTTTAATTTCATAAGACAGATAGAGAGCTGCCACCAGTATATATACTATTACGAAGCAAACCTTTTTTCACGTCAGTCCTTAACGATCTGCCGAATGGCAGGGAGTTTAGTACTGTTACGTGAAAATAGAACGCAAGTGCTTTGCGGAATAATAGGCGTATATACTGGTGGCAGCTCTTTATCGTTAATATATTAAGAATGGTCGGCAATCCTTCCGATGGTATCGGCAAGAATCTCGATCACCTGCTCGGTATCTTCTTCCTTATATTTTAAGAAGGTATGTACGCTTCCTTGAATCAGCAGAGAAATTGTGATATTTTTCTCCAGATTGTCTTTGAATTCCGGATGCGTGATAAAGATCAGTTCCTTAATGCGGGCTTCCAGTTTGTTGGTGAGCACGCCACAGCTTCTGTCATCATCCGGGAAAAGAATGTTGAACAGATGTCCCTGTGTGATAAATGCGGTACAGAGCAGTCTGGCTGCGGCAGCCGGATCTGTGATGATAAGATCCGGATTTGGAATGTCTGCAACCAGTGACGTGATCGCATCATTTTCCAGATATTCCGATAGATCGTAGATATCTTTAAAATGAAGATAAAATGTCTGTTTGCTGATATTTGCTTTCTGGGTCAGCTCCCGGATCGTAATCTTTTCGAGCGGTTTCGCCGCACGTAATTCTATAAAAGCACTGAAAATGCTGTTCTTGGTTTTCTGTATTCTTAAATCCATTGCGATCTCCTGATTTACTATTTGTTGACTATGGTCAATAAATTGACGTTATTCAATTATTGGCTATGGTGTCAGCTTTTGTAATCTCATATAATAAACATGTCTATTTTAATCTATAAATTTACTATAGTCAATAAAGAATCAAAACAGATGATTGTTGCATGGACCGCTTGACCTTACCAACTAGCGGTCCATGTAGCAATCATCTATTGTACAAATACAAAGGAGAATGACATGGATATTTATGAATTTTATTCAGGAAGAAGCTTTGATGCATATAGAGAACTGGGGGCGCATGTGAAGAAAGAGGTCACAGGAAAGAAGACAGTTGTCAGTGGTGTGGAATTTGTCACATATGCACCGAATGCTCTGGGGGTAAATGTGATCGGTGAATTCAACGACTGGAACGAGACGGTCATGGAACGCTGTTATGACGGCAGCTTTTTCAAGGTATTTGTGCCGGAAGCAAGACCGGGCATGATGTACAAATATAAGATCTATCACAGAGACGGCAGCAGCATGGAGCATTGCGATCCGTATGGATTTGGCATGGAGCTGCGTCCGGCATTTGCATCCATTATCCGGGATATGGATACTTATCGTTTCCATGATGCCAAATGGATGAAGAACCGTAGTGTATGTCAGGGAAGTCCACTTAACATCTATGAAGTTCATCTGGGTTCCTGGCGCACAAAACCGGTCTTTGATGAACAGGGAAATCCGCTGACCCCGGAGGAGATCGCAGAGAGCAACCGGGTAGAGGAGAGCTGGTATACCTATAAGGAGATCGCTCCGATGCTTGCGGAATATGTGAAAGAGCAGGGATATAATTATGTAGAGTTCATGCCGCTCTCCGAGCATCCGTCCGATCAGTCCTGGGGCTATCAGAATACCGGATTTTTCAGTCCGACATCCAGATATGGAACAGCAGATGACCTGAAGGAAATGATCGATATTCTGCATCAGCATAATATTGGCACAATTCTTGATTTTGTTCCGGTTCATTTTGCACTCGATGGCTATGGACTTGCCAGATATGATGGCACGGCATTGTATGAATATCCAAGCAACGATGTGGGATACAGTGAGTGGGGAAGCATGAACTTCATTCATTCCAAAGGAGAAGTGCGGAGCTTCTTACAGTCTGCGGCGAATTACTGGCTGTCAGAGTATCATTTTGACGGACTTCGTATGGATGCGATCAGCCGTATCATCTACTGGATGGGCGATGAGAGCCGTGGTGTAAATGACCGGGCGGTTGATTTTATCCGGAATATGAATCAGGGGTTAAAGGATCGTCATCCTTCGATCATCCTGTGTGCCGAAGACTCGACAGACTTTAAGGGTACAACGAAAGAAACAAAATATGGCGGACTGGGCTTTGATTACAAATGGGATATGGGCTGGATGAATGATACACTGAATTTCTTCCGTACACTTCCATTTGTCCGCGGCGAGCATTATCATGACCTGACATTCTCGATGATGTATAACTATAACGAACGGTATCTGCTTCCTTTGTCACACGATGAGGTTGTACATGGAAAGGCAACGATCATTCAGAAGATGGCGGGTATGTATGAAGAAAAGTTCCCACAGGCAAAGGCGTTATATGCTTATATGTATGCGCATCCGGGCAAGAAGCTGAACTTTATGGGAAATGAGATCGGACAGTTCCGTGAATGGGATGAGAAGCGCGAGCAGGACTGGGATCTTTTGAAATATCCGAACCATGATTCCTTCCACCAGTACATGAAAGCACTGAATAAGATTTATATGAAAGAGCCGGCATTATCTGCATGGGATGATGATCCGAACGGATTTGCATGGATCCTTTGCGGTAAGGAAAATGATGTTGTCTATATCTTTCAGCGTGAAGTAAATGAAGATAAGGTGATCGTTGTATTAAACCTGTCGGGACTTGTATATAAAAATTATCACTTTAATTATGGAAATGGTGATACAATGAAGGTACTGATCAACAGTGACTGGAATAAATTTGGGGGAAGCACAAAAGATACAGAAAAGACGATCAAAGGTGTAAATGGAGATTTCGGATTTGACCTTCCGGCATTTTCCGGAATTTACCTGAAACCGGTCGATTAGACATTCGTGAACGACCATGTGTATGTCTGGATATTTTGATATTATTAATCGGAAACTTTAGACAGAGATATGGTTTTGATCGTTGCAAATATACAGAACATTGTTTGAACACATAAAAAAGATCTGAATATATAGAACATGAGAAGGTGAATATGATGACGACAACAGAGAAGCTTGCAGGGTTGCGTGAGAAAATGAATGAAACAGGCGTAGATGCTTATGTGATCACAACGGATGACTTTCATGCGTCCGAATATGTTGGAGCATATTTCAGGGAAAGAGAATATATGTCCGGGTTTACAGGATCTGCCGGAACACTGGTTGTGCTCCCTGATATGGCGGCATTGTTTACAGATGGACGGTATTTCATTCAGGCTGAAGCACAGCTTGCAGGCAGTACGATCGAACTGATGAAGAGTGGACAGCCGGGCGTTCCAACGATCGAGGAATATTTGTATGACCATCTGGAACCGGAAAAGGTTGTGGGATTTGACGGAAGAACCGTCAGTCTGGATTTTGCTGACAGGATGCTTGGCAAACTGGGCGATAAAAAGGTCACTTTAAATGGTGACCTGGATCTGGTCGATGAACTCTGGGCGGACAGACCGGAGCTGTCACATGAGCCGGTATTTGAATTACCATTTTCATACACAGGTGAAACCCGTGCGGATAAGCTTGCGCGTGTCAGAGCGTCAATAAGATCCGCAGACGCGGATGTCCGGGTGATCTCTGCGCTGGACGAGATCGCGTGGCTTCTGAATCTGCGGGGCAATGATATAGACTGTAATCCGGTATTCCTGTCATATATGCTGATCGCAGATGAAGCCTGCCGTTTATATATCAATGATGCGATTTTAAACAATGAAATCATCCGCAAACTTGTCGTTGATGGAATTACGATTTATCCGTATAATGAAATCTATACGGATCTGAAGCGGTTGCCGGAGATTATTCATACGCATAAACAGGAAGAGCAGATGACGGTATTGCTGGATGGCTGCCAGACCAATTACAGATTAAGAAGTTGTATACCGGATGGTATATCAGTGGTCGATGAACCGTCTGCTGTTCAGTTGATGAAAGCACAGAAGAATTCAGTAGAGTGTGAAAATGAACGGAATGCGCATATTAAGGATGGAGTTGCTGTAACGAAATTTATCTACTGGCTCAAGCATCATATCGGAACAGAGACAATCACGGAGCTTTCGGCAGCAGAGAAGCTAGAGTCTTTTCGAAAAGAGCAAAAGGGGTATATCGAGCCGAGCTTTGAAACGATATCTGCATATGGTCCACATGGTGCGATCGTACATTATGAACCGACAGAGGAGACAAATGTCGAATTAAAACCGGAGAGCTTCTTATTAGTAGACAGTGGCGGTCATTACATGGAGGGAACGACTGATATCACCAGAACGATCACGCTCGGAACTCTGACAGAGGAAGAGAAATGGGCATATACACTGGTGCTGATCGGACATCTGAATCTGGCAGCAGCAAGATTTAAGCATGGAACGCGTGGTGAGAATCTCGATTATCTGGCGCGTGAACCACTGTGGCGGTATGGCCTGGATTTCAATCACGGCACCGGTCATGGAGTCGGATATCTGTTAAATGTACACGAAGGACCAAACAGGATACACTTCCGAATCATGGAAGAACGCAGACCGACAGCAGTATTCGAAGAAGGTATGATCACATCAGATGAACCGGGCTTATATATAGAAGGAAGGTTTGGCATCCGTCATGAGAATCTGGTTCTTTGTAAGAAAGCAGGGAAACCGACAGGCAAGCTTCCGGAGGTATTCTTGAAAGAAGCGGAAGCAAATGGAACATTTCTGGAATTTGAAACGTTGACCTGGGTTCCGTTTGACACCGAAGCTTTGATACCGGAACTGATGACAGATCGTGAGCTCCAACGATTGAATGAATATCACAAGAATGTGTATGAGAAGATTGCCCCACATCTGACGGAGGAAGAACGTATATGGTTGGAGCAGGCAACGAGTCCTGTATCGAAAAAATATTAATTAAATTAAAGATGAATCGAGTATTTATGGAAACTTTTAACATGACGCGGATTATATGGAAACTAGATTTCTTGCTGGAAAATGGTGAAAACGTGCATGAAAGGATAATAGAAACATCTTAAAATATCATAATAAAATTTGATGAATTTCAAGGGGAGAAACATATGATCTATAAGTGTGAGGCATGCGGGGGTGTGCTGGTATATGATCCGGATCTCGGAAAAATGAAATGTACACAATGTGGTCAAACAAGTGAACGTAGATTTCGGATGACGTTAAAAGATGCTGATCCGGATACAGAGGAAAAAGAAGACGGAAAACGATCATTTGATGATCTGTGGTTTGGTCTTGATAAAGATCAGAAGTGGCATGGAGAGAAGGAAATCCAGATCAATCCTGACTGGGATGCAGATCTGTTGGCATTTGAGATGCGGAATAACAGACCGGAAGATATATCGGCTGCATCAAAACGGACGGAAGCAGAAGATATATCAGAAAAATCAGAGCAGCAGGCACAAGACACTGCTTATACAGGTGACCGGGGAGAGATGCAGGGAGAACGACTGATGTCGGTTCAGATATTCCGCTGTACTTCCTGCGGAGCACAGATTATGATCCATGGAAATGAGCGGGCAACTTTTTGTTCGTTCTGTGGACAGCCGACGGTTATATTTGACCGTGAATCGAAGGAAGTATGGCCGGATTATATCATTCCATTTTCCATAACGGAACAGCAGGCAGTGGATGCGATCAAAGAGAGATTTGGTACAGGCAGATATGTGCCAAGAGAGATCAAGCATCCGAAGATTGACAAGATCCGTGGAATCTATATTCCATATTGGCTGTATACAGCATATATGAGAAAAAAGGCCAATCTGCATTTAGTATCAAGTGATGAAGAGAAGAAAGATCCGACAAATATCTTTAATGCCGGAGCAGACAGAGATCAATCCTTTTATTCGATGCTGCAGACAACGAAGAAGGTAGGTATGTATCCGGGATCATTTCAGAATCAGAAATATGAATCAGAGAAGAGAAGCTTTTCTGCGGGGATAAATCAAAGAACCGATATGTATGCAGATGCATATGGTAATTTTGACCGGGTTACATTTGATGCATCCAGAAAATTAGATGATCGGCTATCCGGTCGACTGGAACCATATTATATGACGGCAATGAAACCATTTGATCCATCTTACCTGTCGGGATTCTATGCAGATCGATATGATGTACCATCCAGAGAAGCGGCACCGGAGATTCATCAGAGAATCAGTGCTGCGATGGACAAAGCGATGATAGAAGATACAGGAACGACTTACATAGAGAGGAGCATTGAACAGTACAGCGTGGATAAAATTGAGTATGCACTCCTTCCTGCATGGTTCATGACCTTCTGGTATAAACATGAGCTTTATACGATTCTGGTAAATGGGCAGACCGGAAAGGTAGTTGGAAATATTCCGGTCAATAAGCGGAGCTTTATCTCGGATGCTGTGATACTTGGAGTGATATGCTGTACAATTGGGGTGATTTTATTTACCGAAGTGAATCAGGGAATTATAAGTGGTTATGGGTTCTTTTCTGAATTTGGCGGACATTTTGTTGTGTTGCCTTTTGTGCTGGCAGCAGGTTTTTTTACCAAAAATCTCCGTAAATATAGAAAGTATAAGCATGATAAAGAACGACTGACCTCCGATACAACGAAGGAATATGTAAAAGAAAGGCAGGATAAGACATGGATACGATAAATATTTTTTTGTCCGTATGGAAACTATTTTCTGTTATACAAGGGCTCGTCTGTGGCGGTCTGGTTGCAGCAGGCATACTGTTATCATGGATGCTTCGCTCCAATCTTCATGGTGAGACGGAGACAGAGAAGGAATTTGCCCAACAGCACAAAATCTCCTACTACCAGATTGACCAGGGCCACAAGATTTTATTCTTCTGATTAATAAGAGGGAAAATCCTGCATATTTGTGGGGGGAATATCTTGAATATCAGCTACAATGCCGCACTGGCTTCTTTGTTTGAAAGATACGCTTTTTTCTTATTCGATACATATGCCTGATCTGCTCATGCTCCTGTGCAAACTCGCTCTTCGAGCTCAGACATGCACCCGCATTCGCCGGCAATATGTATCTCATAACAGAAAAAAGCCGGATATCTTATCAAACAAGGAAGCCAGTGCAGCATTGCAGCTGATATCCGAGAAATTTTGTATCTTACAAATATGCAGGATTTTCTGCGTATATTGGTAGAAGAATAAAACGTGGAATATAGGCAATTCCTGTATATGGGTGCGGCTGGTTGTAGAAACTAATATATGCCATTCGAATACATAAAAAATACAGCAAGAAGGACTGACAGGGTAATAATTGCAATATGACTACCCATATAGAAAAGATATTAAGTGTAGTTTCCGTGATGAGATACATATTGCCAGCGAATGCGGGTGCATGTCTGAGTCCGAAGGACGAGTTTGCACAGGAGCATGAGCGTATCAGGCATATGTATCGAGTAGGAAACGAAGCGAATCTTTTTATATGGATGGTCATGTTGCAATATAACCCTGCCAGTCCTTCTGCTGGCAAAGGTATTGCAGAATGGCAGGCGGTATATTATAATGAAGCGAGAATGTAGATAACAGGAGGAACCCGAAATGGACATTGTATGTTTGGATTTGGAAGGCGTATTAGTACCGGAGATTTGGATCGCATTTGCAGAGGCAAGCGGAATCCCGGAGTTAAAGAGGACAACAAGAGATGAGCCGGATTACGACAAATTAATGAACTGGCGTCTTGGTATATTAAAAGAACATGGACTTGGCTTAAAAGAGATTCAGGAAACGATCGCAAAGATCGATCCGATCCCAGGTGCAAAGGAATTCTTAGATGAGCTTCGTTCCATGACACAGGTTATCATTATCAGTGACACATTTACACAGTTTGCAAGCCCGCTTATGAAGAAACTTGGCTGGCCGACAATCTTCTGCAACTCATTAGAGGTAGCAGAAAATGGAGAGATCACAGGCTTTAAGATGCGTTGTGAGAAATCCAAATACACAACCGTAAAGGCACTTCAGTCTATCGGTTATGATACGATCGCAAGTGGTGACAGCCACAACGATCTTGGAATGATCCGTGCAAGCAAGGCCGGATTCCTCTTTAAGAGTACCGATCAGATCAAAGCAGATAATCCTGATCTTCCGGCTTATGAGACATATGATGAGCTGCTCGCAGCCATCAAGAAAGTATTGGCTTAATTAAGTACATATAACAAGAAACCTGCATATACTGTAGCAAACAGAGTATGCAGGTTTTTTATGGCTATAAAAATAATGATCGATGCCGGACATGGTGGATTTGACAATGGGGCATCTTATAATGGAAGAACGGAGAAGAATGACAACCTGAATCTAGCTTTGGCACTCGGTGATGCGTTGTCGGAGCTTGGTTATGACGTGGAATTTACGAGAACGACAGATGTCTATGATTCGCCGACAAGAAAAGCACAGATCGGAAATGAGAGCGGTGCGGATTATTTTATCTCCCTGCACAGGAATGCTGCACCGTATCCGAACAAATATAGCGGGGTGGAAACCTTGGTTTATAATACATCAGGGATTGCATATGAAATGGCAGAAAATGTGGATGCAGAGCTTGCAAAGATCGGATTTGAGAATCTGGGAGTTGAGGAACGGAAGAATCTGGCTGTTCTGCGCCGGACAACGATGCCGGCAATTCTGATCGAGACCGGATTTATTGACAGTGATAAGGATAATTATCTGTTTGATTATCGGTTTGAAGATATCGTGAATGCGATCGCACTCGGAATTGATGAAACACTTCGTGGATAGATGTGTGAAAAACGCACAAAAGAATTTACAGTTAACGAGAAAAATTGTATAATTATAAAGACTGTTTTAGAAAACGACAATCCGGTTGGAGAAGGTTATCTGATTGGAAAATACGATAGAAAAGTGGGGTAGAAAACAATGAAAAATACGTTCAGTAATTCAGGCATGTTGAACTGGCTTGGCTTCTTTGCAAATAAGATGGATGTCAGCCCGGAGAAGATAAAGATGCTTAATATCTGCGGCAGGCAGAAAAATGTCGTGCCAACGATTGATACACATAAGCGGGTTCTGATCTATACCGATGCCAGTCATGAAGATCTCTTCTATACATTATGGGAAGCGGGATTTGGCGAATATGATATCTGGATCGGCGAAGGAACAGAGCCGGGAAGTGAACTTACAAATGCAAAACTCAAGAATGTTATTAATAAGAAGATATCCAAACCGACGGTTGTCTTTATTGTAAACGAGAAGACCAGAGAATCCGTTCGGTACGGTATGAAGAATGATCTGTTTACAAAGGGATCGGTTCATTATGTATGCAATGAGATCCGCGCGGTTATCATGAGTATTCTCGGTGTAGATACCCATGACACGATTCTTGCGCTGATGGCAGAGAGTATCGTTATCGAAGCTGCGATCACAGCGAGCGAAGGTCAGATCATTGCAGTAGAGCCGGACAGCGGTTCCAGAAGATCTATGGAGGAAAATGTTGAGAAGTTTGGAGTTCATAACGTGCAGATCATTCCGGATATGAGCGAAGAATCCTTAAGTAAGATTCCGGTACCAAGACTTGCATTTATCGTTGCGAATCATTATCTGGAATCTGATATTGAACGCCTGCTTGCGATCAATCCGCAGATGCAGTTTGTTATCTACACATTAGATCTTGGTATCCTTGCAGAGACCAAGCTGATCTTTGACAAATTCGGTATTCGGAATATGGAAGCGTTACAGATCAACGTATCCAAGACAAATAAAGAAAATGTATTTGTTGCTCAGCCGGCACCATGGATCATTACAGGTGGGGCTGAATAGAATACAGATATTCAGAAATAAAGCCCCATTCTCCGGTAAGAGTTTTCTTCTGTTTTATGGACAACGTAAAAAACAGAAGAAAGCCTGAAAAGGATGGGGCTATTTTACTTTACAGAGTAGAATCAGTTATGATTTTTTATAAAAAGTTTAGAAATATATTTTTTATTAATAAATTAATAAAAGGTGAAAAATAAAAAATGGTGTGCTATAATACGTTGTTGTTTAAAGGACAACTGGAAGCACATGGAAGAATGCAGGAGGAAATCTAAATGAAAGTCATTTTTTTCGACATTGACGGTGTGTTAAATTCAAACAAATTCATCTGTAACAATCCGGGTGAAACCGTTGACAGAAAAAATGTAAAAAACCTTGCAGATGTTGTAAAGGCAACAGATGCGAAGCTGGTAGCGATCTTTAACTGGCGGAAAGAGGTTATGAAAGATCCGGTATGTGACGAGAGAGCACAGGAGCTGATCCTGAAGCTTAAGGAGGAAGGTCTCGTTATATCAGATGTAACTCCGCCGCAGGAACATATATCCGGCAAGTATGAGGATTATGGACGGTGCTTTGAGGTTAAGGACTATGTAGACCAACACGATGTGGACAGGCTGGTGATCTTAGATGACATGGATTCAGACTGGGACAGAGTTGGACTTGCTGATTACTGGATCAATACGGAGAATACGGTAAAAGGATTTTCCGAGAGTGATGCAAGAGAAGTAATAAATATCCTTAACAGTTAGTATGCCCTTTGAAAAAATTACATGAGAGGAAGTGAAGACCTACGGGTGACCTTGCAGAAAAGTTAACAGAGGAGCTGAATTGCGAGACTCTCTTTACCATTCCAATTTTTGGTGGAATCCCGATCTCGGAATCAATCGTGGTAACATGGATCATTATGGCGGTACTTGTTCTGTTGTCCGTTATACTTGTCCGGAATCTGAAAGTTGAGAATCCGGGAAAGAAACAGCTTGCTCTGGAGTCGATCATTACGACATTTAATAATCTGTTTAGTGACGTTATGGGAGAAAAAGGTAAGGCATATATACCGTATCTGATCACTGTCATTTTGTATATCGGAATGGCAAATATCGCAGGTATATTTGGATTTAAACCACCAACCAAGGATCTGAACGTAACAGCAGCACTGGCGATCATGAGTATAGTCATGGTTCAGGTTGTCTGTATCAGAAGCAGGGGACCGAAAGGCTGGCTTAAGAGCTTTGCAGAGCCGGTAGCAATAGTAGCACCTATAAATGTAATGGAGATTGTAATAAAACCATTGTCGTTATGTATGCGATTGTTCGGCAATGTTTTAGGTGCATTTGTTGTAATGAAATTAATTGAGGCGGTAGCGCCTGTCATTGTGCCTATTCCGTTAAGCCTTTATTTTGATATCTTTGATGGCTTACTTCAGGCATTTGTATTCACATTCTTAACTGCACTCTACATGCAGGAAGGATTGGGAGAAGACTAAGATTAAAATAAGGAAAATGAAAAGGAGATAATAATTATGAATACAGTAATCGCAATTGGAGCTGCTATAGCAGTATTAACAGGTATTGGAGCAGGTATCGGACTTGGAATCGCAACATCAAAGGCAGTAGAAGCAGTAGCAAGACAGCCGGAAGCAGACAGTAAGATCACAAAGCTTCTGATCATCGGTGGAGCACTTGCAGAGGCAACAGCCGTTTACGGTCTGGTAATTGGTCTTTTGATCATTCTTCTTCTGAAATAATATTTATAAGAATATGATGATTGCGACACTATATCATAATAGATATTAAGGAATCGTAATTGTCGGATAACGAAAACAGACAGAAAGGCAGGAGGTCATTAAATGATAAATTTAAGTGTCTCGTCCATAGCCATAACCATAATTAATATTATAGTTTTGTTTCTTCTGTTAAAGAAATTCCTGATCGGTCCGATCAATAAGATCATGGCAGAACGTGAAGAGATGATCAAATCCTCGATCGCGAATGCCAATCAGACGAAGGATGATGCCATGAAACTGAAGCAGCAATATGAAGATACTCTCGCAGGTGTTCAGGATGAATGTGATACCATGCGGGATAAATCCAGACAGGCTGCACAGAATGAATATAACAGGATTGTGGCAGATGCAGGCGAGAAATCAAACCGTATGATCAAGGATGCGGAAAAAACTATAGAAGTACAGCGTGAAAAGGCTTTGAGCGATATGGAATCTCAGGTTGCAGAGCTTGCAATGTCGGCAGCGGCTAAGATTCTGGGTGAAGACTCAAATGACGCGAAAAATCAGTCACTATATGATGAGTTTATAGAAAAAGCAGGTGAGGCCCATGACACAGAAAGCAATTAATTATGCTGAAGTTTTGTGCGAGCTGAATATTGATGCGGCTGAGCTTTCAGACATGGAAGCAGTTGTCAGGGAGAATCCTGAATTACAGGAGGCACTTACGTGTCCGGTTGTCAGCAGAGAAAAGAAATCAGAAATCATCGATAAGATATTCGACGGTTCAAAGACTACGGTAAAATTCTTAAAGGTACTTTGCAACAATTCTGATTTTGATCAGTTCTTTGAGATATGCAGAGAATACAGAGTTCTTATAAAGAAGAAGGCGGATGTCCTTCTTGCAACCCTTTATTATGTGACACCTCCAACGGAGGCACAGAAGAAGGGGATTGAAGATTTTCTGAAAAAGAAATATAAGACCTCAGATGTGGAACTGACATTGGAGAAGAACGACAGTCTGATTGGAGGCTTTATTATTAAGGTCGGAAATAAGGAATATGACTGGAGTCTGGCAGGCAGATGTAAGCGGCTTACACAAAGATTGGTTACGAGGTGATAAGATTTGAGTTCAATAAGTTCAGGAGATATTATCTCCATACTGAAAAGTGAGATAGAGAATTTTGACTTCGACACCCGGGACAAAGAAGTAGGAACTGTCATCTGGGTAGGAGATGGAATAGTAACGATATATGGTATTGATAATGCCATGTATGGTGAGATTGTAGTATTTGAAAATGGTATCAAGGGTATGGTACAGGATATCAGAAGAACCGAGATCGGATGTATCCTGTTCGGAAAAGATACCGGAATAAAAGAAGGTACAAAGGTTACCAGAACAGGTAAGAGAGCCGGCGTACCGGTAGGTGAAGAATTCCTTGGAAGAATCATCAATGCATTGGGTGCACCAATTGATGGTAAGGGAGCGATCAAAGAGGCAGATTACATGCCGGTTGAGCAGGAAGCACCAAGTATCGCAGACAGACAGTCGGTCAATGAACCACTTCAGACCGGTATCCTGTCGATCGATTCCATGTTCCCGATCGGTAAAGGACAGCGTGAGCTGATCATCGGTGATCGTCAGACCGGTAAGACTTCGATCGCACTTGATACGATCATCAACCAGCGTGGAAAGGATGTTGTTTGTATCTATGTAGCGATCGGTCAGAAGGCATCCACCGTTGCAAAGATTGTTTCCACACTTGAGAAAAACGATGCAATGGACTATACGATCATTGTAGCATCAACAGCCAGTGATCCTGCACCGCTTCAGTATATAGCACCATATGCAGGAACATCGATGGCAGAATATTTTATGCATAAGGGAAAAGACGTGCTCATCGTATACGATGATCTGTCAAAGCATGCAGTAGCATACAGAACACTGTCCCTGTTACTTGGACGTTCCCCTGGACGTGAGGCATATCCAGGTGATGTATTCTATCTGCATTCCAGACTGCTTGAGCGTTCCAGTAAGTTAAAGGATTCATTAGGCGGTGGTTCGATCACAGCCCTTCCTATTATAGAGACACAGGCAGGTGATGTATCTGCATACATCCCTACAAATGTTATCTCCATCACGGATGGTCAGATCTTCCTTGAGAGTGATCTGTTTTTCTCCGGTATGCGTCCTGCGGTAAATGTAGGATTGTCTGTATCCCGTGTCGGTGGTGCAGCGCAGACCAAGGCTATGAAGAAAGCAACCGGTACCGTTCGTATCGATCTTGCACAGTTCCGTGAGATGGAAGTATTTACCCAGTTCAGTTCCGATCTGGATGAGAATACAAAGGAGCAGCTTACTTATGGTAAGGGACTGATGGAGTTGTTAAAACAGCCGTTATGTCATCCGCTTAGTATGGCAGAGCAGGTTATTACACTGGTTGCAGCAACAAATAAGCTGTTCTTAAATGTAGATATCAAGAAAGTAAAGCAGACACAGATGGATATGCTTGCATATTTCAAGGATGCAGAACCGGATGTTATCAAAGAGATTGAAGAAGGAAAGGTTCTTACAGATGATCTGAAAGAACATATTCTTGAAGCAGGAAAAGAGTTTATGAAGAGGGTGGAGTAATTGGCAAGTACCAAAGAAATCCAAAACAGAATAAAAAGCATTAAGGATACAATGAAGATCACAAATGCCATGTACATGATCTCTTCTTCCAAACTGAAAAAAGCGAAGAAGGATCTGGAGAATACGGAACCGTATTTCTATACTTTACAGGTTTCTCTGGCACGACTGTTACGACATCTTCCTGATATGGATCATCTTTATTTCGAAAATGAAGACGATGAAAAGAAGGAAAATCCGAAAAGAGGTTATATTGTGGTTACAGCCGATAAGGGCATGGCAGGTGCATATAACCATAATATCATTAAGATCGCAGAAGAAGAACTGGCAAATCACCCGGACAGCGAATTATATGTTGTCGGACAGGTGGGAAGACATTATTTTGCAAGGAAGAATGTGCCGGTTGATATTCATTTCCAGTATACAGCACAGAACCCAAGTCTTCACAGAGCAAGGGTTATTGCGGATAAGATGCTGGAAAACTATGAAAGCGGTAAGATCGATGAAGTCTATATCATTTATACGAAGATGATAAATAGTGTAACGGCAGAGCCGGAGATGATCCAGCTTCTTCCGTTCAGAAAGATAGATTTCAAGATCTCACAGGCGGATGTCTATCATGAGGAGATCATCATTGAACCTTCTCCGAGAGCGGTCATGGATCGAATTGTTCCGAATTATATTACAGGTTTCATATATGGAGCACTGGTTGAATCCTTCTGTAGTGAACAGAATTCCCGAATGATGGCAATGGATTCTGCAACCAGAAGTGCGAAAGATATGTTAGCTGATCTCAGTATTAAATACAACAGAGCCAGACAGGCTGCGATCACGCAGGAGATTACCGAGGTAGTTGGTGGTGCGAAGGCTCTGCAGAATAAGAAATAGGAGGTCTGATGTTTTGAAAAACGGTAAAATAGTACAGGTCATGGGACCTGTTGTAGACGTAGAATTTCCGGATAATGATTTACCAAACATCAAGGATGCTCTGGAAGTTGATAATCATGGAAAGAAATGCATAATGGAAGCTGCACAGCACATCGGAAATAATACCGTCAGATGCATCATGCTGGCAGCAAGCGAGGGCTTATCCAGAGATATGGAGGTTGTTCCGACAGGATCAGGAATCAAGGTTCCGGTTGGTACAGATACCCTTGGCAGATTATTTAATGTAACCGGTGACACTCTGGACGGTGGACCGAATCTGGCAGATACAGAGCACTGGGTCATCCACAGAGATCCTCCGTCATTTGAGGATCAGAGCCCTGTTGTTGAGATTCTCGAAACAGGTATCAAGGTTATCGATCTTCTTGCCCCATATGCCAAAGGTGGTAAGATTGGTCTGTTCGGTGGTGCCGGTGTAGGTAAGACCGTTCTGATCCAGGAGCTGATCCAGAATGTAGCAACAGAGCATGGCGGATATTCTATCTTCACTGGTGTCGGTGAGCGTTCCAGAGAGGGTAATGACCTCTGGACAGAGATGAAAGAGTCAGGGGTATTGTCCAAGACAGCCTTAGTGTTTGGACAGATGAACGAGCCACCTGGAGCAAGAATGCGTGTTGCGGAAACAGGACTTACGATGGCAGAATATTTCCGTGACGTAAATCATCAGGATGTGTTATTATTTATAGATAATATCTTCCGTTTTGTACAGGCGGGATCAGAGGTTTCTTCCCTGCTTGGACGTATGCCATCCGCAGTTGGTTATCAGCCAACTCTGGCAAATGAGCTTGGTGAATTGCAGGAGCGAATCGCTTCTACAAAATCAGGATCCGTTACTTCCGTACAGGCAGTTTATGTGCCTGCCGATGACTTGACAGATCCGGCTCCGGCAACTACATTTGCACATCTGGATGCGACAACCGTTCTTTCCAGAAAGATCGTAGAACAGGGTATCTATCCTGCTGTTGATCCTCTGGAATCCAATTCCCGTATTCTGGAGGTGGACGTTGTCGGCGAAGAACATTATAATGTAGCCAGAGGCGTTCAGGAGATTCTTCAGAAATACAGAGAATTACAGGATATCATCGCAATTCTTGGTATGGAAGAATTATCAGAGGAAGATAAGATTACGGTTACAAGAGCACGTAAGGTGCAGAAGTTCTTATCACAGCCATTCCATGTAGCAGAGAACTTTACAGGTGTTCCGGGAAAATATGTACCTCTTAAAGAAACAGTAAAGGGCTTTAAGGCTATCTTAGACGGTGAGATGGATGAATATCCTGAGTGGGCATTCTTTAACGTAGGCGGAATCGAAGAAGTCAAAGAAAAAGCCGCAAAGGGACAGTAGGATAAAGGAGGCAGACAGACATGAATACATTTTACCTGAGAGTCATATCAAGTAATAAAGTATTTTTTGATGATAAGGTTACGAAGTTTGTATTGCCTTTGGAAGATGGTGAGATGGCAGTCCTTCCTCACCATGAGAATATGATCATTGCAACCAGTATCGGGGAGATCCGAATTGATACACCGGATGGAAAGAAGATCCTTGGTGTTGTCGGGGAAGGATTTGCCCAGATCGTAAATAACCGTGTAACGATGCTGGTGGATTCTGCAGAGCGTCCGGAGGATATCGACAGAGTCCGTGCTGAACAGGCACTTGAACGTGCGAAAGAGCGTTTGAGGCAGAAGGAAAGTCTGAAAGAGTACAAACAGACAGAAGCATCTCTTTCCAGAGCGTTAATGCGATTAAAGGTAACGGGTAGAGATTTATAAATGGCCGGATCCGGTGCGGATCGCACCGGATCAAAAAAACAGTTGTTGGATATTGCAGTACTTTTGGACGGAGAGTTGTAAATTCAGGGGATTTAGGTAGATGGTTAGATTTTTTATAGTGATCATTTCCTGTTTTTTTCTGATTTTGTATTATGTTCCGAAGATGTCATATTATGCCAGACATGGTGAGAAATATGATGAGGAGACATGCTACAGAATGGCACAGGTTATGATCGAGCATGTAAAGAAAAGAGGGCGTATCGAGACGGTTGCATCCGGCATGGAGAATCTGCCGACAGAAGGCGGATATATCATGTTTGCAAATCATCAGGGCAAGTACGATGCACTTGGTGTTATAAGCGTACATGAAAAGCCATGCACATATGTAATGGATGCGAAGCGATCACATTTGTTTATCGTCACGCAGTTGTGTGAGCTGTTAAAGGCAAAGCGTCTGGATAAAACCGATCTCAGGCAGCAGGTTCAGGTAATTAATGACGTTGCGACAGAGGTCAAAGCGGGAAGACGATATATTCTTTTCCCGGAAGGCGGATATGACCATAACCATAATTCTCTGAGAGGTTTCCTGCCGGGAAGCTTCAAGATCGCACAGAAGGCAAAATGCCCGATCGTGCCGGTTGTATTATATGATTCATTTAAACCATTCGAAGGAAAATCTTTCCGAAAGGTTATTACACAGCTTCATTTTCTGCCACCGATCCCATATGAGACATTTGCAGATATGAAGACCTATGAGATAAGAGATATGGTAGTTTCACTGATCCAGAATCAACTTGATAAGATGGAGAGTCTGAATGACTGGTAGGGAATTGCCGAAGAAAAGAGAGATAGCAGTTATGTTATCTCTTTTTTTCGTGGAAATCCAGACAGAGCAGAAATGTTGTATCTGAATTTTGGGGTTGGAGCATATACAAGTGTGGCATTTCTTTAGCAAAAATTTTAGAAATATATTGTCTGTTGAGATTTTAGATGGTAGAATAAATTTTGTCGATAATGAATATATTGTGTTATCGATGGGCTATCTGGCAGATGAGGCTGTCAGATGAAATTTAGTCTGAATTATAAAGGAGAGTAACATGGACGAGAATATGAATGGAAATCAGCAAAATGGCATGAATGCCGGACAGCCGGATGGAGCAGCTCAGAATATGAATCCAAATCAGCAGGCATACGGCGGACAGCAGTATTATGATCCAAACCAGCAGGCATATGGCGGACAGCAGTATTATGATCCGAACCAGCAGGCATACGGCGGACAGCAGTATTATGATCCAAACCAGCAGGCATATGGTGGACAGTATGGACAGCAGCCACAGGGTAATAAGCCGGCAGGCAGCGGATTTGATAAGGTAAAGAATGCGATTGTGAATAATAAGAAGATCGTTATTATTGCGGCGGCAGCAGTTGTTGCATTGATTCTGATCTTTAACATTATCGGTGGAATTGCCAGCCACGGCAAACAGAGCCCAAAGGCAGTTATTAAGGCTTATGTAAATGCAGTAGAAAAGCAGAGCGGTAAGAAGATGTATAAGCTGATCGATAAGAAGATCATTAAATATATTAAGGATGAAAATGATATCGACAAAGAAGATATGATCGAACAGTTAGACGACGTTATGGAATATTCAGGCGAGGCTCTGGAGAATCAGGTTGGTAAAGTAAAGAGTATCAAGGTTAAGTTCAAGAAGGTTAAGAAGTTAAAGGGCAGCAAGCTGGAAGATAAGAAGGAAGACTATGAAGATGAATACGATATCAAGGTCAGTCAGGTTGCACGTGTAGAAGCTACCATTAAGGTAAAAGGCAAAGATGATGATGTCGAAGAAGATATCACAATGTATGTATATAAGCGAGCTGGAAAGTGGTATCTGGATTTTAGTTCCATATACTAGGATGAACGTTTATAAAAGTATCAATTCGTAAATACATATAAGATGGCACCGGTCGGAAAGAGTCTGACCGGTGTCATTTTGTTTGCATATTACTTAATGAAAACAAGTCATATATGAAAATAATGGAGAAAAATACGATTTTTGCAGAAAAAACTGAATAAAATAAAGAAAATTCAATAAAATAGTTGATATTTAAAACGAAATAGACAAGAATTTTCAATTATAGGCTTGCCTTTTTTGAAAAATGTTTTAAAATAGCTAATAGGAATTTTACAGGACATAACTGATTTAACCGGAATAGAATAAGTGAAAGGCACAGGTATGTAGAATGAAGAAATACAAAGATATGAGTAAAGATGAATTATTGACTTTAAAAGCCGCTCTTTTGGAGGAGTATAAGGAAGAACAGGCAAAAGGTCTGAGTCTGAACATGGCAAGAGGTAAGCCTGGATTCTCACAGCTTGCATTGTCTATGGGAATGTTAGATGAGATCAATAGTTCTTCGGATATGAGAACTTTGTTAGGAAACGATACCAGAAACTATGGTGATCTGGATGGTATCGGTGAGTGCCGTCAGCTTATGGCAGATATGATGGAAGTTAAGAAAGAGAATATCATCGTATATGGTAACTCCAGCTTAAATGTAATGTATGATACAGTATCACGTTCCATGACACATGGTGTAAATGGTTCTACTCCATGGTGTAAGCTGGACAAGGTGAAGTTCCTTTGTCCTGTACCGGGATATGACAGACATTTCAAGATCACAGAATTCTTCGGAATTGAAATGATCAATATTCCTTTATTAGAGGATGGTCCGGACATGGATCTTGTAGAGAAATATGTAAATAACGATCCTGCAGTAAAGGGAATCTGGTGTGTACCAAAGTATTCAAATCCAACAGGAATCGTTTATTCAGATGAAGTAGTAAGACGTTTTGCAGCATTAAAGCCTGCAGCAGAAGACTTCAGAATCTACTGGGATAACGCATACTGCATCCATCATTTATATAAGGACAAGCAGGCAAAGATTTTAAATATCATAGATGAATGTGAGAAAGCCGGAAATCCGGATATGGTATACATGTTTGGCTCTACTTCCAAGATTACATTCCCTGGCTCCGGTGTAGCAGCACTTGCAACATCTCCGAGAAATGTTGAATTTATCAAGAAGCAGCTTACTGTTCAGACAATCGGACATGATAAGATCAACCAGCTTCGTCATACAAGATTCTTTAAGAATATCGATGGCATAAAGGCTCATATGGAGAAGCATGCAGATATCTTAAGACCAAAGTTTGAAGCAGTTCTGAATGAATTCGATAAGGAGCTTGCAGGACTTGAGATCGGTTCATGGATTAGACCGGTTGGTGGATATTTCATTTCATTTGATGCATTAGAGGGCTGTGCAAAGAAGATCGTAGCAATGTGTAAGGATGCAGGAGTTGTTCTGACAGGCGCAGGTGCAACATATCCATACGGTAAAGATCCAAAAGACAGCAATATCCGTATCGCACCATCCTTCCCATCTGTTGAGGAGATGGAAGCAGCTTCAAAGATCTTTGTTCTTTGTGTAAAGTTAGTCAGCATCGACAAATATCTGGGTGAAGAATAAGTAATAAATAATCGAATAGAGAACATATAAAAGCAACATCAATGTGTTAAAAATAAGATTATCCGAAGGTAGTCTTATGGCTGGCATGTTGATGTTGTTTTTTATGTAATATTATAATCCACAAAATTCCTCTTGCTAAAATCCAGATTTGCGTTATCATAGTAAAAACAAAAGATGGCAAATTCGTTTTGAAAGGAAGTTGAAGATATATGACAAAGACAGGATTGGTTTTAGAAGGCGGTGGCATGCGTGGCATCTATACTGCTGGCGTACTGGATGTATTTTTAGATCATAATATTACAGTGGATGGCGTGATCGGCGTATCGGCGGGAGCTATTCATGGAGCATCCTTTTTGTCCAAGCAGCGTGGAAGAAATATTGCATACAGTTTGGAATACCGAAACAATAAGGAATATATGAGTTTGAAGTCATTGTTGAAAACGGGAAATTTATTTGGAGTTGATTTTTGTTATGATCGGCTACCAAATGAATTATACAAATTCGATTATGATGCATTTGAGGAGAATCCAACGAGATTTTATGTATGCTGTACAAATGTAGAAACCGGGCAGCCGGAGTATCTGGAATGTACGGATCTTCGAAAGGATATGGACAAGCTTCGTGCATCAGCATCACTTCCGATCGTGTCACAGATTGTAGAAGTAGATGGCAAGAAGTTATTGGATGGCGGAACGGCAGACAGCATTCCAATCTTCCAGTTCCGGAGAATGGGATATCGAAAAGATATCGTAGTTTTAACCAGACCGGAAGGCTATGTCAAGGAAGAAGACAGCATGTTGAAGCTGGAAGCAATCCGGTATAAGGAATATCCGGAGTATGTGAAACGAATAGCCATGCGGCATTTGTATTATAATAAGACATTGGAGAAGCTGGCTGAACTGGAACAGAAGGGCGAGGTTCTTATTATCCGTCCGAGTGTACAGATCGACATATCAAGAACGGAAAAGGATGATAAGAAGATTCAGGCAATGTACGATCTGGGCGTGTATGATGCACAGAATAAGATCGAGGAAGTGGCTGAATTTCTGAAATAATGCATCAATATCCGGATGATATAAAAGATTGTTATGATTTTGGTATCAGAGTTTGGATGGATACAGAAATATTTATTTGTCGGTTTCTTACTATGACTATAGGGCAGGATGTCTGCGTATGAAAAATAATAGTGTTCAAGGTAAAACTGACAATACGAAGGATAAGGCACAGGAGAATCATGTGAAAATGACACAGACTCCTGTGCCTTCTCTTATTTTGCGATTATCCTGTTCAACCATTGTCAGTATGCTTGCCGGAACAACGTACAATATTGTAGATATGTATTTTGTTTCGGATCTTGGAAACAGTGCAGTTGCGGCAGTTGGGGTTTTATTTTCGGTGCTTGCTATGATACAGGCGGTAGGGTATACATTTGGCATGGGTGCAGGCAGCAGAATATCCCGATTTTTAGGTGAACAGAAAGAAAAGGAGGCAGGCAGAGATGCACTGGTTGCGGTTTTAATGTCTCTGATTGCCGGGCTTATATTGATGGGAGCAGGTTTCCTGTGGCAGAAACCGCTGGTTGATTTTCTGGGATCGACGGATACGATCGAGACATTTGCATTAGACTATGGATTCTGGATCCTGCTTACAGCTCCGGTCATGTGTGTGTCGTATGTACTCAACAATGTTCTGCGGGCGGAAGGAATGCCTGTCTGGGCGTTAGTTGGAATTGGAAGCGGTGCTGTCTTAAATGCAGTCTTAGATCCGATTCTGGTGTCGGGTTTGGAGCTTGGAATCCGCGGAGCTGGAATTGCGACATTTTGTGGGCAGAGCGTAAGCCTTGCTATTATGTTGATCGTAATGTTGAGCGGGAAAAGCGTGATTGGATTAAAGCGACAGAAAGGGAAGCCGTTCAGGCAGACGGCAGCCGATATTACGAGAACAGGTATTCCGTCTTTCTTCCGTCAGGGGCTGGTCTGCGTGGCAACGATCCTGTTGAACCGGGCGGCGAGAGAATATGGGGATGATGTGGTAGCTGCGATATCAGTATCAAATAAAGTATTTGCCATATTATTTGCAGTCATGGTCGGATATGGGCAGGGATTTGCGCCGGTGGTTGGCTACAACTATGGGGCAAAGGAAAATGACCGGGTAAAAAAGGCAATCACGTTTACACTTCTAAGCCAGATCATCGCATCGGCTGTCGCGGGTGTTCTTGTGTGGATATTTGCCTCTCCGATCATCTCGTTATTTGGCAAAAATGCAGCACTTGATCTGGGCGTGCGCTCCCTCCGGATGCATGCGGTGTCATTGCCATTTATGGCGGTTTGCCTGGTCAGCGGTATGTTATTTCAGGCAATAGGGGAGATCGGAAAAGCCATTCTCATATCATCCACCAGACAGGGAATCTTTTTCCTGCCATTGATCTGGCTTCTTCCAATGTGTTTTCAGGAAACAGGCGTGGCTCTTACACAGGGAATCTCCGATGTACTGTCAGGGGTATTTTCATTGCCGTTTATACTTGTGGCGATTTATATGTGTAAAAAAACAGGTAGGAAATAGTTATAATGAATAATGTTTTTGGCTATGGAGAATAGATATCCTGTAAAAAACTGTAGCTGTCCCAGCTTTATTTATCCGAAATCTTTTAAGTTACGGTAAATAAAGCCGAGACAGCTACAATTTTTAACAGGGCATTTACAGGAAATCTCCACTAAGAAAAAGATAGACATTTTTGACTGTGAATGGTATGCTTTAAGGTAAGATTGTGATGATGGAAGCCATGTTCGGCAGGTGGCTTTCACCCGGAAGACAGCTTCAGGAAGGTTGTGACACATGGAGTATATATTTGTGGATTTTGAGATGAATCAGATCGATAATTCTCATCCCGATGAATTAAAAATTTGCAAAAATGAAATAATTGAAATAGGAGCTGTTAAGCTGGACGATACATATAAGGAGATTGATTCGTTCAAGACTTATGTAAAGCCGGGAATTACGCCTGTGACATCCAGAATAACAAATCTTACAGGGATCACAAATGAGATGGTAGACGATGCACCGGATTTTGCGATTGCGATGGATCGGTTCATTGCATGGGGCTTAAGCGCGGATGTGATCTATGCATGGAGTGAGAATGATCTGCGGCAGTTCAACCGGGAGTGCAAGTTAAAATCCTACAATAACCCGGATGCACAGAAGCTTGCATCCAAATGGAAGGATTTCCAGAAGGAATTTGCACGTATGCTTGGAACCAGAAGAAGACTGGCACTGTCAGATGCGGTATTCTATCTGGGAGAAGATTTTCAGGGAAAAGAGCATGATGCATTGTGGGATGCCAGAAATACAGCAGAAGTATTCATTCTTTCAAAGGACAGGGAGAAGTTTGAGAAGATCATGGCTCCGATTATGAATGCTTATAAACCAAAAGAGAATATGACCTATTCCATAGGTGATGTATTTGGGAACATCAATCTGCCGGAATAAATGGTCTTGGCATGATTGAGCAGACACGTTCTATGTGCCTGCTCAAAAAAATGTAAAAAGAAAGCAGAGGAAATTGAATTTGGAATTGAATAATTCGAATATGAAAAAGCTCATAAAACTGATCATTATAACTGTATTAGTCGTATTTTGCGTATTTCGTTTTGATAAAATCTATGCCTGCGGTACATGGATCATCGGGTTGCTTATGCCGTTCGTGATCGGATTTGCGATTGCGTTCATTCTGAATGTGCCGATGAAGGGATTTGAAAATCTGTTATTCCGAAATGAAAAAAGCAGATGGTATCGGTTCCGGAGACCGGTCTGTATGGTGCTTTCCATTATCTGCGTCGTCCTGGTGATTGCTTTTGTGATCACGATGCTGATACCGGAGGTCAGCCGGACAATTACAGCGATCGGACAGCAGTTTCCGTCTACGATGGAGGCAATTAAGAATTGGGCGGTGAATCTGGCAGCGGGGTATCCGGATATCGTTGACCGGATCATGGAGATTGATATTGCATGGGATAAGGTGAGTGAGAGTGCGATCAATCTGATAAAGAATGGAAGCGGAAGCCTGTTGTCATCAACATTTAATTTTGCAACCTCTGTTGTCAGCGGTATAGTCGATTTTGTGGTTGGATTATTTTTCGCAATCTATATTCTGGCACAGAAGGAGAACTTGAAGCGTCAGACAAAGGGTCTGATATATGCGTTATTTAAAGAGAAAACAGCAGATAAGATCATCAAGACCTGCGTTATGGCAGATGAGACATTTGCAAATTTTATAACCGGACAGTGTCTGGAGGCATGTATTCTGGGCTTGATGTTCTTTGTATCCATGAGCGTCCTTAGTATTCCATATGCACTGACGGTCAGTGTTACGATTGTGGTAACGGCATTGATTCCGGTCTTTGGTGCATTTATTGGATGTGGTGTCGGTGCATTTCTCATTCTGGTTGACGATCCGAAGAAGGTATTGGTATTTCTGATCCTGTTTATCGTATTGCAGCAGGTCGAGGGAAATCTGATCTATCCGCATGTGGTAGGCGGGTCCGTCGGACTTCCATCTATATGGGTGTTGGTTGCCGTTATCATTGGCGGAGATCTGATGGGAATTCTCGGTATGCTGATATTTGTACCATTATCCTCTGTCTTATATGCACTGGTGAAGGAATTCGTACTTATGAGATTGCGGGAAAAGGGAGTCGCATGGGAAAAGTACGGAGAACCTTACGCTTCGTCGGATGATGGCTGGAGGGAGAAACCCCGGAAGCGGCAGCAGAGACGACAGTCCAGACGCATGAAAGAGAAAAGAAGCAAGGAAAATGCCTGAGAGAAACGAGCTGGATAAAACAGGGCAAATGCCTGTTTATATAGACAAATGAAGAAAGAAGGATAATTTAAGATGTACAGAGATATAGCGAAATTAGTATTATATAGAAATCTGGGTGAAAACAGTATTCTGATGAAGTTGTCCGGGATATTTGAGGATTTTGACCGCGGAGACTGTCCGAATGCGGAGCTGGTTGCAAGGATCTACGACCAGATCAAGCGGTTGCTGGATCTTGCTACCGATTATGGATTTGACACAAATCTGTGGCACAATTATCTGGCATTTATCCTTATCACAAATGAGAATTCATTCTCTATGACGAGTGAAAAAGTGGGTGCCAATGACGGAACCGTTAATTATTTTGCAAAAAATGATTTCAAGATCTTCAAGAAGCTGTTTGATTTTGATTTCTCTGAGATCGAGGAAGCGTTGGATATTGACTGCTTCACGATCGTGAATAATTATAAAGCCATCGGCAAGAAAGAACGTATGTATAACAAGAACGTCAGCACAAAGGTACAGGATATCAGCCGTGCGATTGAAGGAGCAAAGGATGAAAATGATATCTTCAAGATCGTGACGGATTTCTATAAGGCATATGGTGTTGGAATGTTCGGACTGAACAAGGCATTCCGTATCGTTCACCCGACAAATGGAGATATGCAGTTCGTTCCGATCAACAACACAGAGGATGTCCGTCTGGATGATCTGATCGGATATGAGATTCAGAAACAGAAGATCGTGGAGAACACAGAAGCCTTTGTTGCAGGACGTAAAGCGAATAATGCGCTGTTATTTGGCGACAGCGGAACCGGAAAGTCAACAACGATCAAGGCGATCATAAATGAATATTACGATCAGGGACTTCGTATGATCGAGATTTATAAGCATCAGTTTCAGGATCTGTCACAGGTTATTTCCCAGATCAAGAATCGAAACTATCGATTCATCATTTACATGGATGACCTGTCCTTTGAGGAATTCGAGACAGAATACAAATATCTGAAGGCAGTCATCGAAGGCGGTCTGGAGATCAAACCGGATAATGTCCTGATCTATGCAACATCGAACCGTCGTCATCTGATCCGTGAGACATGGACAGATCGTACCGATCTTGAGAATAACAATGGTATGCACAAGAGCGATACAATGCAGGAGAAGCTGTCACTGGTCAATCGTTTTGGTGTTACGATCAATTATAGCAAGCCGTCACAGAAGGAATATTTCCAGATCGTTGTAGGTCTGGCAGAGAAGAATGGCATTCATATGACAGAGGAAGAACTGTGTGCGGAAGCAAACAAATGGGAGCTGTCGCATGGTGGAATCTCCGGCCGTACAGCACAGCAGTTTATCAACTATCTGGCAGGAAAACAGGAGTAATGTAGCATGACAAAAAAAGAAAAGCAGCAGGTCGCTGAGATCTGCCGGATCTTGAATGAGACATACGGAACTGATTACAAGTGTTATCTGAATCATGAAAATGCATGGCAGCTTCTGATCGCAACGATGCTGTCGGCACAATGTACAGATGCCAGAGTAAACATCGTAACAAAGGATCTGTTCGTGAAATATCCGACCTTGCAGGCATTTGCCGATGCAGATATCAAGGAACTGGAAAAGGATATTTACTCGACCGGATTTTATAAGAATAAAGCGAAGAATATAATTGGCTGTGCAAAGAAGCTCATCAGTGAATATGGCGGAGAAGTGCCGAGTGATATCGAGAGCCTGACGAAATTAGACGGTGTTGGAAGAAAAACCGCAAATGTGATCCGTGGCAATATCTACCACGAGCCAAGTATCGTCGTTGATACACATGTAAAACGTATTTCCAGGCTGCTTGGGCTGACAGATAGTGATGATCCGGTGAAGATCGAGCATGAGCTTATGGAAAAGCTTCCAAAGGAACAGTGGATCTTATATAATATTCAGATCATTACACTTGGAAGAACGATCTGTATCGCCAGACGACCGAAATGTGCGGAATGTGCGCTGAACCGTGTGTGTCCTTCGGCAAATGCTAAATTGCTATAAAATAATGCTATTATATCTGGACAAAGTGAAAATTCAGCGTTAATCTATACATGATGTCCTGCATAAGACGGAAAAAGATCTGATGTGTGGGCAGGTAATATCAGAAAATTATAAGTTTAAAATATAAAGGAGAAATGGGAAATGATCAATTTAAGCAGTTCAAAGGGTAAAAAGGTAGCATCCGCAATTATAGTTGGAATCCTGGTAGCAGCTATGGTAATCGGTATGCTTGCATATGCATTCTAAAAGGTATCAGGGATGAATAAAGAAAAGTTTCGATTTATACAGCAGAAGCGGTCAATCTTAAGATCGTTGAATAAACAGGAACATTCTGACATAACACAAGCCGGCATAGGAGATGACTATAGCCGGCTTGTGTTGTTGGATAGTGAGCTTGCAGTAACGGAAGGGCTCTGCCTTGCAAATGCACTGGGTACGGTGACTTCGGATGTTATCAAACAATATAATAAATTACGGCTTGGCGGGTATCAGCCATTTGCACTTACAGATACGGTCATGATGCCGGAAAATGATGAGAAGCGTATGAAAAAGATTCTGCGGGAGCTTTCTGATCTTGCGAAGGAGTTTCACATGGATGTTGTGTATGGAGATACCGCAATCAGCGGGATATTCAAGGAGCCTGCGGTAACTGTAACGATGTATGGACGAAGGATATCGCAGGGCGAGAAAAATGCAAAGATCAAGCCGGATATGGATATCGTTATGTGTGGACAGGCCGGCATCCTCGGAACCCTGCTTCGGGTCAGGGAAAGAAAAGAAGAGCTTCTGACCAGATATTCTGAGGAATATCTTCGCACAGCAGAGCAATTTGACCGGTTATTACTTGTGAAGGATCAAGGAGATATTGCGATGGCATGTGGCAGTATATATGTACGCCACATCTCAACAGAAGGAGTATATGGCGCATTATGGGAACTGGCAGAGGCTGGAAATGTCGGGCTTCGGATCAGCCATGACCATATACCGATCATGCAGGAAACCATCGAGATCTGTGAATTTACCGGGGATGATCCATACCGGATCGATGGATGCGGAGCGGCATTATTTGTCACGACAGATGGTGAATTGTTAAGCGATCGTCTGTATGAAGCTGGATTTGAAGCTGCTGTGATCGGCAGAACAACAACCGGACATGATCGCGTGATCATCCACGATGGAGAGGAAAGCTTTTTGACACCATAAGAGCGAAAGGAGAAAAACATGTTAAATATCGTACTTCATGAGCCGGAGATGCCGGCAAATACAGGAAATATAGGACGTACCTGTGTGGCAGCAGGTGCAAGACTTCATTTGATCGAGCCTCTGGGCTTTCAGATCAACGAGAAGCAGTTAAAGCGTGCGGGTTTGGATTATTGGGACAAATTAGATGTAACGATCTATGATGATTTCAATGATTTCCTTGAAAAAAATCCAGGCGCAAAGATCTATATGGCAACGACCAAATCCAAACAGAAATATACAGATGTAAACTATGAGGAAGATGCCTATATCATGTTCGGAAAAGAGAGCGCGGGAATCCCGGAGGAAATTCTGTTAGACTATAAGGAAACAGCAGTCAGAATTCCGATGTTCCCGGAGATCCGTTCCCTGAATCTGGCAAATTCTGTAGCAATCGTGTTATATGAGGCACTCAGACAGCAGGGCTTCCCGGAGCTTGAGGCGAAGGGACAGCTTCACCATTATGAGTGGTAAAAAGGAGTGTTTATGAGTACATACATGGTAGATGGAAAGAAAATGATGAATATCTGTATCCTTGAGATTCTTCGGAAATACACGGATTCCGAACATACAATGGATCAGAAGGATATCATAAAGAAACTGGAAACCGAATATGGAATGAAGGTTGACCGGAAATCTGTCAAGAGCAATCTGATGAATCTGGTGGATTTTGGTTATAATCTGGAATGTACGGAGATTGAACGTGAAAATAAAAACGGAGAGACCGAGATCCTGACAAAGGACTGGTATTACAATCACGAATTTGATGATGCAGAACTTCGAATGCTGATCGACAGTATCTTATTTTCAAAGACGATACCGAGAAATCAGGCACAGGAGCTGATCGAGAAGATCAAGGGGCTTTCGAATGTGTATTTCAGTGCGAAGGTACAGCATGTGTGCAATCTGCCGGGGTTATCACATACCGATAACCGTCAGACCATGTTAAATGTTGAGATGATCGATGATGCGATCAGTGAGGGCAAGAAGGTTGCATTTCTCTATAACACCTATGGTATCGATAAACATCTTCATCCAAGAAAGGATACGAAGTATATTGTAAATCCATATCAGATGGTTGCAAATGAGGGCAAATATTATCTGATCTGCAATTATGATAAATATGACAATCTGTCGAATTACCGGATCGACCGTATGACGGAGATTGAGATACTGGATGAAAAGGTCAAGGATAAAAGTCTGGTAAAAGGGATGGAGCATGGACTGAATCTGCCACAGCATATGGCGGAACATCTCTACATGTTCAGTGATTCCGCAGCTACGATTGTATTAAAGGTTCAGAAAGGGAATATGGGTGATATTGTAGACTGGTTTGATAAGAACTTTGAAGTGTTGTCACCAAAATTTGTTCAGAACAATTATCCAGATAACTTTAATCCTGAGGCAGATGCCAATAAGGCATTTATCCGTGTGACCTGCAGCCAGAATGCCATGTTCCACTGGGCGATGCAGTACGGAACCAGCGTGGAAGTCATAGAGCCTGCAGATCTCCGTGAACGCATCCGCAATGCTGTAAATGAGATGGCAGAGAGATATAAATAATGCCTCCTATTAATGGAGACATTATGAGTAAGACATAAAATAAAGCCCCACCCGCTCTTGCCACTATGCTGGGTAGGAGTTGAAACTCGCTACACTTTCTATTCGGTTCGCACGCTGATTTGTCAGCAGTCGCCCAAACTCGCCTTATAAGGCTCAAACAAGGGCTTGATGCTGACAGCTAGTGCAAACCTCATAACGAAAGTTTCACTGATGTTTCAATTCCTACCCAGCATAGTGGCAAGAGCGGGTGGGGCTTTGGTTAGTCCTTCTTAATACGGAACTTTCCATTGGAGATATATTGTGTATCGGCTTCTTCCTTCTTCACATGCACGGCTTTGATCGGAACCTGCATTTCCTTCTGCATAGGGAGAGAGAAGATGAATTCACTTCCCTCGCCAACCTTACTGGTGAGGGTAATGTTTTCGCCGTGCGCTTTGATGATCTCTTTTGTGATAGCAAGTCCGAGACCGGTTCCGGTCTTATCCTTTCCGCGGCTCGGATCCGTCTTATAGAAACGGTCGAAAACTTTCTTGATCGATTCCGGTGGAATTCCCACACCCTCATCCTTGACACTGACATAGACTTTATCGGATTTTTCCGTGACCTGAACCGTGATCTGGCGACCCTCCGGGGTGAATTTGATCGCATTATCAACCAGATTATAGATAACCTGCTGGATTCTTGTTCGATCGGCATAGACAATGGTATTGTCGGTATGGAAGATCGCGTGCAGATAAATGCCTTTGTCCTGACAACGGCCTTCAAAGGTGTTGATCGTAGGAAGAATGATGCTCTTGATATCAAAATTCGACTTATCAAGCTGAAGGTCAAAGGAATCAAAGTTGTTAAGTTCCAGAAGCCCTTGTGTCAGTTTGGTAAGACGCATAGTTTCGCTCAGAACGATCTGGAGATATTTCTCGTGCTTATCCGGCGGAATCGTTCCGTCGATCATGGCTTCGATATATCCCTTGATGGAGGTCAGAGGGGAACGGAAGTCGTGGGAGATATTAGAGATAAATGATCTTCGGTATTCATTTGACCGGCTCAGTTCGTCTGCCATTTCCTCCATATATCGTGCCAGTTCGCCAAATTCATTATCCGTATGGACATCGATTCTAGCATTAAAATTACCCGCAGCATATTGTTTGGATGTTGCGATAATTTCACGAATCGGTTTTAAGGTGCTATTCGAGATCAGCATAAGGGCGATTAGAGATAATACAACGATGACGAGAAACGGCATGTAAGTGGATGCAAATGTTTTCTGCGCAATATCTTTAATGAACTGCAGGGATAAGTGGATCGATAATAAACCTGCGTATGTATTATCCTGATAAACCGGAGTACTGATACTCAGCGTTTTAGTGTTAAAGCATCCGTTCAAGGTTCCGGTTTTGATCGTTTTGGTAAATAATTCCGTACGCTCATAAAAATCGGTTATGATCAGATCCTTTGCAGCCACACTGTCTTTATTTGAGCAATAAATAATATTATTGTCCGGTGTGGAAAACCAGATTTCAGCATTCATCGTATCGGCATGATCATCCAATCGATCAAAGAAAGTATACTGATCGATCGTATTATTCAGGTAATCATGAATCGTTGTGTCGATGATCAGTTTACTCTCGGTATTCAGATTTTTCTCTGTATTGTTAAGAAGCCTTGACTGAGTCATATGGACAGTGTACAACGCAAGAACACTGAAGATAGCAATGACCAGCAGGACAAAGCCAACAACAATCTTATCAAAAATGGTTTTTTTCATGGTTATTTAACCTCAAATTTGTAACCGATTCCCCATACTGTGAAAATAGACCAGTTATATTTGTCTGTCAGTTTTTCACGAAGACGCTTGATGTGCACATCGACGGTTCTGGTGTCGCCGACATATTCGTAGCCCCATAATTTGTCCAGAAGCTGTTCTCTGGTAAATACCTGATTTGGACGGCTTGCAAGAAAATACAGCAGTTCCAGTTCTTTTGGCGGCATTTCCAGATTTTTGCCCTCTAATGTAACTGTATAATTTGAAATATTAACGACCAGATTATCATACTCGACATAGGTGCCGATATGATCGGCATTTGTCGGATTATAGTTCTGGGAGTTATCTGTCCGTGAGTTGCAGCGGCGGAGCAATGCACCGACACGGGCAACCAGTTCGTTAGAATCGAAAGGTTTTACGATGTAATCGTCAGCACCGATCTTAAGTCCGAGAACCTTATCGAATACTTCACCTTTTGCAGATAACATGATGATCGGTACATTTGACTGCTTTCTGATTTCGGTACATACCTGATATCCATCCATGCCCGGAAGCATGACATCTAAGAGGATGAGATTTGGCGCAAATTCGACAAATGCTTCCAGGGCAGAAGTTCCGTCTGCGGCAATCTGTGTTTCATAACATTCTTTATTCAGATAAAGGGAGATCAGTTCGGCGATGTTTTCGTCATCGTCAACGATCAATATTTTTTCTTTGTCCATATAGTTCTCCTTGTTGTTGTGTGTTTTATAATTCTACGATCGTAACGCCGGCTTCACCCTCACCGTATTCACCCAGACGGAAGGATTTGACGTATGACTGCTTGCGCAGATAGTCATGGATTCCTTTCCGGAGTGCTCCGGTGCCTTTTCCATGGATGATCCTTACCTTGTGCAGGTGAGCCATCATGGCATCATCAAGATAACGGTCGACTAATGAGGTAGCTTCAGCTACAGTCATGCCGAGTACATTAATCTCCGGCTGAATATTTAAAGCCTTGCCCATTCCACGTTTATTGTTGATCGATACCTGAGCGTTGTTCTGCTTTGGTGTCTCGATGATCACAAGATCAGAAGCAGGAAGCAGAGAGCTTAAGATGCCCATCTGAACTTTGATATTTCCCTTTGAATCAGCAGGAGCAGTAACCGTTCCTGTTGTATCCATGCTGATAACATGCACGGTGTCTCCGGCCTTGAAATCCTTTGCCGTATGATGGGAGGTCATGGATTTGCGTTTTTCCGGTGTCATCTTCCGGTAATCGTCCATCTTGGTACGGAGCTTTTTTCGCTCATTCTCCATCGTGCTCGCATCTGCCTTATGAGGATTTGTTGTCCATTTGTTATATTTCTTAATGGCTGAATCCGCCATTTCCTTTGCTTCTTCCAGAATATCAGCCGCTTCTTCTCTTGCATCCGCTAGGATCTGAGCTTTCTTGGCAGAGAGTTCATCATCCTTTGCCTTTGCGCGTTCCTGAAGCTGTCTGGCTTCTTCCTTGAACCGTGCGATCTCCGCTTTGTCGCGTTCAATCTCTTTTCGGCTGTTTTCCAGATCGGACAGCAGTGTTTCAAAATCAACTTTGTTGCTGTCGATATTTGTCTTTGCCCGTTCAATAATATCGTCGGACAAACCTAATTTCTTCGATATTGCAAATGCATTTGATTTGCCGGGAATACCGATAATGAGCCGGTAGGTTGGCATCAGTGTTGCTACATCGAATTCGCAGCTTGCATTCTGAACGCCCGGAGTCGACATGGCAAATAACTTCAGTTCGCTGTAGTGTGTGGTCGCCATGCAGCGGATGTCCTGATCGTTTAAGCTGCTTAAGATCGCGATTGCAAGTGCAGCACCCTCGACCGGATCGGTTCCACCGCCAAGCTCATCGAAAAGGCACAGCGTATTCGGTGTCACATGGTTCATGATATATACGACATTACTCATGTGGGAGGAGAAGGTCGAGAGACTCTGCTCGATGCTCTGTTCATCTCCGATATCGGCAAATACATCATCAAATACATTCAGTCTGGAACCATCCAGTGCCGGAATATGAAGTCCGGACTGTCCCATCAGAGTAAACAGACCCAGTGTTTTTAAGGATACGGTCTTACCACCGGTATTCGGACCGGTAATGATCAGCAGGTTGTAGTCCTCACCCAGTCTGATGTCGACCGGAACAACGGTATGTTTGTCTAAAAGTGGGTGGCGGCCCTGCTTGATATCCACAATGCCGTCCGTATTGAAGATCGGCTCGGTTCCCTTATAGGATCTTGCAAAATTCGCTCTGGCAAATATAAAGTCCAGATCGGTCAATGTCTCGAAATCAAATTTTATATTTTCGTATTCAGATGCTGCCCGTGCCGACAGGTTCTCAAGAATCTTTTCGATCTCTGCCAGCTCCTGATTATCCAGCTCTTTTAACTGGTTATTCAGATTAACTACCGCAAGAGGTTCGATAAATACAGTATTTCCACTGGAAGACTGGTCGTGGATCATACCCGGAAAGCTGTTCTTATATTCCTGTTTTACCGGGATACAGTATCTTCCGTTACGCATCGTGATCAGGTTATCCTGAAACATCGTCTGCTTGCTCTGGTCGGTTACAAGTTTGTTCAACTGGTTATGTAACTTTTCATTTGTCAGTTTTTTGTTCCGTCTGACTGCCTTCAGACCGGACGATGCATCGTCTGCGATCTCGGATTCTGACAGGATACAGCGGTGGATCTCCTGACTTAAATGTTCCAGCGGAACAAGCTCCATGAAGCGGGAGTAGAGGCTGTCATGTGCTTTTTCCTCGTTATCATCGCCGCTGCCATATTGTCTGGCGGATAGTGCCATATCAAGGACACTTCCGATATCTAACAGTTCCTTGATGCCGAGTGCTCCCTGAACCTCCAGCCGCTTGATCGAAGCGCCGATATCACGGAGTCCGGCAAATGATAGGTTGCCCTGTGTATTCAGCCGGATCAGAGCATCTCTTGTTTCCTGCTGTAGGGTCTGGATCAGTGTCAGATCCCTGCGGGGCTTCAGGCGTTCGCATTTTCGTTTTGCCATCGGGGATGCCGCGTAGGAGGTCAGCATTTCTACTATTTTATTATATTCTAAAAGTCTTAAAGTCCTTAAATTCATATCATTTTCTCCATCTTAAATGCACAAATACGCATACACAATCCATTATAAACAGTTTGCCTGTGGCTGTCCAGTGTGGGTTGATGGCGGGAACCTATATGTTGTTTTCCTGACTTCATCTTACTACTTGATGGAGATTTTCTGTTATTTGCTATACCATCTTATTCAGGCCACATACAAACAGTAAGACTCGCAATATTTCTATTCGGTTCGCACATTTATGAACCAGCAGTTGCCCAAATTCTCAGACATTTATTTATAGGAAAATTCTTTTATTAATTTCCTCTGGCATATTGACGACTCTTTTTTTTACATAGAAACATATGAATCTATAGCAGGCAGAGTTTTTTTATGGTTAAACTTGTTTTCCTTTCTGATATCCGTTACAATCAAACTTGGAGAGACGGAGGCAATATACAAAGCTAAAATATGCATGTTATTCTGTTCTATCGGGAAAGGAGATGGGACATGGATAACGAAATTGTATATTCCTCCAAGGCTACTGATCAGAAAGCACAGTATGATGCCAGTGCCAAGCGCTTGCTTGGACAGAAGATCATATTGGCGCATATACTGATCAGGGTAGTAGAAGAATTTAAAGGTATGGATGTATGAATATGAAAGAGAACAGTCTGAGTCATATTCATATGGTAAAGGATGATTTACTTGGTGAACAGGACTGGAAGGGCAATCTGGATATTTCAAATATCGTGATGATCGGTCTGGCAAAGGAGATTCCACCAAAGGAAGAAAGATATGAACTGCATCGATTGTTAGGAGCACTATTGTCGCAGACAATGACAGCAGAACAAAAATTGAAGCTTATGAAACAGGAGTATGACATACCGGTAGACAGACGCGGTATAAGAGATGAGGTGAAAATCATGTGTAATCTGAGTGAAGGCGTAGAAGAAATGGGATATGCCAAGGGCGAAGCCGCTGGCAAAGTCATTGGAAGATCTGAAGGAAGATTAGAAGGAAAGTTGGAAGGAAGATCAGAAGAAAGAGCTGATATTATTCTGAAAATGCATAAGAAAGGCTATTCCTTAGAGCAGATCATGGATGTAACCGAAATGAGTGAAACTGAAATCAAGGCAATTATAGGATAAGAACATAAGCAGAACAGATAACATGTATATTTTAGTGGAAGTCCGGATATGGCAGAAATGCTGTATCCGGACTTTTTTAGTTGAAATATAAATTAATAAGAAAAAATGAGAAAAGACAGGCTAAAAGCTCCGGCAAAATTTCCATGCATAGACTTGCAAAGCAGGACATATAAATAATGGTATAGAGATTGACAAGGGTAAAGATAGAGCCGAAAAATGACATTGTGAAGGGAGCGGTGAGATGAGAGGACAAAGATGGCTGCGTATTCTGGCAGGGGTGTTGACTGTGGTAGTTGGGCTGAGTTTGTTTGCTGGATGCAGTTTTTATAAGGTGAAAGAAGATGGTGAAGCGCTGACTTACGATATCTGTGACGACACCATGCTGCCGGAGGAGTTGTTGAGCGTCATTAACAGTAAAAAAGAAGAACCGTTTAATCTGACATATTCAAACAACACTTACACATATATTGTGATTTGCAGCGGCAGGCAGAATCGGGATGATGTTGGCGTGGTTGTAGATAAGATGTATATGGATGAAAATGCTATTTACATCGAATCGGTTCTTAGGCAGACGGCGACACCATCAGATGCAGTAAGTAAGGATACGGTATCGTATCCATATATAGTTCTTCGGATCGCACGGACAACGACACCGGTTGTATTTAAAAATTAGAAAATAGTATGGGGGTATCATATGGAACTTGTAAAAAATAAACTCAGTACAACGATTTTAAAGACTTCTAAGTATTCGCAGTTTACTATCAATGATGATTTTAATGTACCGGATGCAAAAGACGATATGGAACGGATCATTGCAAGTACAGGAAATGTCCTTTTAGATGATGTAGAGACATTGGAGAATAAGGTGCGGATATCAGGAACAGTTGTATTTAAAGTCCTGTATCAGACAGTTGGTGAAGATGTTCGGTTTGAAACCTATGAGGGTGATGTTCCATTTGAGGAATCCATCAATATGGATGGCATACTTGCCGGTGATAAGGTCGATGTCAGCTGCGTGCTGGAAGATCTGTACATAACCATGATCAATTCAAGAAAATTTGAAGTTCGCGGGCTGGTTGGCATGAAACTGTGGGCTATGGATTCCGTAGAGCTGTCCGGGGCAACCGGACTGTTAAACGGATCGGGAATCGAATGCAGGAATGAGCAGATTCCATTTACAAATAATGTGGCATCTGTAAAAGATATATTGAAGGTAAAAGAAGATTTCGAGATCGCTGCCAATAAACCAAACATCGGTCGGGTGCTTTGGAGCCGGGTGTCCTTCTATGGCATCGAGACAAAGGTTGTAGATGGGGGAATAAATATTAAAGGACAGATGGACCTGTTTGTAATCTATCTGGCGGAGGAGCCCGGCGTACCGATGCAGTATCTGAATGAGAGCCGGGAATTTGAAGGTCTGATCCCTTGCGAAGAAGCAAATGAAGGCATGATCCTGGATGACCGCATCACGATGGGAAAAGGAGAAGTCGGTGTGCGTGCCGACAATGACGGAGAGGACCGCGTGCTTCAGGTTGAATATAATCTCCATACAGATATGAAGATTTATGAAGATATGGAGCTTTCTATCATCGGGGATATGTTCTCTCCGTCGGCAAATGTAGAAACGATCTGTGAACAGTTTCCATTTGAGAATCTTCAGATAAAAAATAATGCCAAGACAAAGGTCGTACATAAAGAGCGGATCAAGAGCAGCTTCCCGAAGATACTGCAGATCGTATATGCAACCGGAACAGTTGAGATCGATGAGGTAAAAGCAGGAGAGGACAGCATTGATATATCAGGTGCGGTAAAAGCTGAAATACTCTATGTATCAGCGGAGGATAGCAAGCCGTTACAGCAGATTGAAACGGCGATACCATTCAATTATCAAGTGGAATCCGTACCATTTGTCAATCAGGATTCAATCCGTATCAATCCATCCGTTGACCAGATTACAGCCCAGATGTTGAATTCCGATGAGGTGGAGATCAAGGCGGTGATCAATATGAATGTTACGGTATTTGCACCGGGTTCTGTGGACGTCATTACCGATATGAATATCCTACCGATCGATTGGAATAAGAAGGCAGCTATGCCGGGTATGGTTGGATATGTTGTAAAAGAAGGCGACAGTATCTGGTCCATTGCCAAAGAATATTTCTCCAGCCTGGATTCCATCCGAACCATCAACCATCTGGAAAGCGACGAGGTAACACCGGGTGAAAAACTATTGATCGTAAAATGTTAGCAATATAAAAATCCCCGCCTGTCTCCGGCACGATGGTGGATAGTGTTTTCAACATCAGTGGAACTTTCGTTATGAGGTTTGCACTAGCTGTCAGCATCAAGCCCATGTTTGAGCCTGATAAGGCGAGTTTGGGCGACTGCTGACAAATAAGCGTGCGAACCGAATAGAAAGTGCAATGAGTTGAAACACTATCCACCATCGTGCCGGAGACAGGCGGGGGTTTATTTTTCAATCCAAAATCTTCGTGCAAATCCTATTGAAAAATGTTATCATCTATATATGAGGTATTGATAAAAATTCCCAACAATGGGGCAAAGCACGGAGGGTAATACATGCTGGAACAATCTTACTACGATGAGGCTGATAAGATTATTGCTGCATATGGGACAGAGCCAAGATTTCTGATCCCGATCATTCAGGATATTCAGAGCGAATATAAGTATCTTCCGCCGGAATTATTACGATATGTGGCGGACAAACTGAATATTACAGAGGCAAAAGCTTATAGCGTAGCAACATTCTATGAGAACTTTTCATTTGATGCAAAAGGAAAGTTCATTCTTAAGGTGTGCGATGGAACCGCATGCCATGTCAGAAAATCCATGGATATCTTAAATCAATTGTATAAAGAACTTGGATTGTCAAAAGAGAAACACACAACAGATGATATGATGTTCACATTAGAGACAGTATCATGTCTTGGCGCATGCGGACTCGCACCGGTCATGACGGTAAACGATGTTGTTCATCCGGCTATGACACCGGAGAAGGTAACTGCATTGATAGCAGAATTGAAGGAGGGTGCGGATGAATAGAATAACAAATGTATCGGAGCTTGACGCAGCAGTAAAACAGGCAGAAGAGATGTTGCATGCAGATTCGCACAGGATCCTTGTCTGTGCAGGAACCGGATGTCTGGCGGGTGGCTCTCAGAAAATATACGACCGGTTCTGCGAGATGGCGAAGCAGTCGGAGGGCGTGAAGGTAGAATTTGTCCCGGAGGCAGAGTATACAGGGACGGAGAAACAGGAAAAGCCGGATATAGCAGAAGAATTTGAAACAGACATTAGTAAAACAGAGAATTCTGCAGCGGGACAGACAGTTATAAAAGAATCCTGTCATGTCGGCGTGAAGAAAAGCGGCTGTCATGGTTTCTGCGAGATGGGGCCGCTTGTGCGAATCGAGCCATATAATTATATCTACATAAAAGTAAAGGAAGAAGACTGCGAGGAGATCTTCAACGAGACGATCCTGCACGGAAGACCGGTAGAGCGTCTGATGTATCACAAGGATGGTATTGTCTACAGACAGCAGGAAGAAATTCCATTTTATAAGAAACAGACCAGACTGGTACTGAAAAACTGCGGACATATCGATGCAGAAAATATCAATGAATATCTTGCGGTCGGTGGATATCAGGCACTTCGTAAGGTGTTATTTACCATGGAGCCTTCGGAGGTTATTCAGGTCATCAGTGACTCCAATCTGCGTGGACGTGGAGGCGGTGGTTTCCCGACCGGATACAAATGGCAGCAGGTTGCCAGACAGGCGGAGAAGATCCGATATGTTGTCTGCAATGGTGATGAGGGAGATCCGGGTGCGTTCATGGATCGAAGCGTGATGGAAGGCGATCCGCATAAGATGTTAGAGGGTATGATCATTGCTGCATATGCGGTTGGTGCGCAGGAGGGATATGTCTATGTAAGAGCAGAATATCCGCTGGCAGTCAGCCGTTTGAAGACAGCGATAGCACAGGCAGAGGAAGCGGGCTTCCTTGGTGAGGATATCTTAGGTTCCGATTTTTCTTTCCATATACATATCAATCGTGGCGCGGGGGCATTTGTCTGCGGAGAGGGAAGTGCGCTTACGGCATCGATCGAGGGACAGCGCGGAATGCCGAGAACCAAGCCGCCAAGAACCGTAGAGCAGGGCTTATTTGCCAAGCCGACGGTTCTGAATAATGTAGAAACCTATGCAAATGTGTCCATGATCATTTTAAATGGTGCAGACTGGTACAAGTCGATCGGACCGGAGAAAAGTCCGGGAACCAAGGCATTTGCATTGACCGGAAGTGTAAAGAATACGGGACTGATCGAGGTACCGATGGGAACAAAGCTGCGTGAGATCGTGTATGATATCGGCGGTGGTTTAAAGGATGACATCCCATTAAAGGCAGTTCAGATCGGTGGACCATCCGGTGGCTGTCTGGTGACGGATGATCTGGAGGTCAGTCTGGATTTTGATTCATTAAAGAGCAAAGGCGCGATGATCGGTTCAGGTGGTCTGGTTGTTATGGATGAGAATACCTGTCTGGTTGAGGTAGCCCGTTTCTTTATGAACTTTACACAGAACGAGAGCTGCGGCAAATGCGTTCCATGCCGTGAAGGAACCAAGCGGATGCTTGAGATCCTAGAGCGGATCGTTGCCGGAAATGGTACGTTAGAGGATCTGGATCTGTTAGAGGAACTGGGCCAGGCGATCACCGACACGGCCCTTTGTGGACTTGGTAAGAGCGCAGCCCTGCCGGTACTCAGTACGCTGAAGAATTTCCGTCAGGAATACATCGAGCATGTGGTTGACAAACGATGCAGAACCGGAAACTGTAAAGCACTGGTTCGCTATAAGATCGATCCGGAAGCATGTAAGGGCTGTTCCAAATGTGCGAGAAACTGTCCGGTCGGTGCGATCACAGGTGAGATCCGGAAACCATTTGTCATTGATACAGCCAAATGCATCAAGTGTGGTGCATGTATCGATAATTGTGCGTTCCATGCAGTATATACAGAGAATTAAGGAGGGAGACGAACATGGATTATATTACGATCAATTCAATCAAAGTGCCGATCGAGGGCGAGAAGAATGTTCTGTCTCTGATCCGAAAGGCGGGGATCGATATCCCGACATTCTGTTATCATTCAGAATTATCCATCTATGGCGCATGTCGTATGTGCGTGGTAGAAGATGACAGAGGAAAAATATTTGCGGCATGCTCCGAGACACCGAGAGCGGGCATGGTGATCTATACGAATACAAAGAAAGTGCAGCAGTACAGAAAGCTTATTATCGAGCTGTTGTTATCCTCTCATTGCAGAGACTGTACGACCTGCCAGAAGAATGGCATGTGTGCGCTCCAGTCACTTGCCTATAAGGTTGGAGTGCATGCGGTTCGTTTCCTGAATAATAAAAAAGAAGAAAAGATCGATATGAGTTCGCCGTCTATCGTCCGGGATCCAAATAAATGTATCCTGTGCGGTGACTGTGTGCGTACCTGCGATGAGATTCAGGGACTTGGTGTTATCGATTTTGCATTCCGTGGTTCGAAAATGAAGGTACAGCCGGCATTTGACAAGCCGCTTGCAGAGACAGACTGTGTAGGATGCGGACAATGTGCAGTTGTCTGCCCGACCGCAGCGATCTCGATCCGTACCAATGTAACCGATATATGGGATGCAATCGAAGATCCGTCCATCCGGGTGGTCGCACAGATCGCACCGGCAGTCCGCGTGGCAGTTGGAGATAACTTCGGTATACCAAAGGGCGAGAACTGTTTTGGCAAGCTGGTATCAGCACTTCGTATCATGGGCTTTGACATGGTATTTGACACAAGCTTTGGCGCCGATCTTACGGTTATGGAGGAATCCAAAGAATTTGCGGCGCGTCTTGCGTCGGATGAGAAGCTGCCATTATTTACATCCTGTTGTCCGGGCTGGGTCAAATATTGTGAAGAAAAATATCCGGAATTTGCAGATAATCTGTCAACCTGCCGTTCTCCACAGGGAATGTTCTCGGCAGTGATCAAGGATTATTTTGCAGAGAAAGATAAAGAAGATGGCAAGAGAACGATGGTTGTATCGATCATGCCCTGTACAGCAAAGAAGGGAGAGATCCTCCGACCGGATAATTTCACGGATGGCAGACAGGATACCGATTATGTCATCACAACGACAGAGGTTGTGCGGATGATCAAGCAGATGGGACTGCAGTTTACCGAACTGGAAAATGAATCCGCAGATGCACCATTTTCCGTGGCTTCCGGTGCAGGCAAGATCTTCGGAACGACAGGTGGTGTAACGGAAGCGGTGCTCCGTCGTCTTGCGGAGGACAAATCCTATAACACGATCCGTGAGATCAGTTATACAGGTGTCCGGGGATTTGAAGGAACGAAGGAAGCAACGATCGATTTAGATGGCAGAGAAGTGAAGATCGCAGTTGTACATGGTCTTGCAAATGCAGGACGGCTGCTTGACCGTATCCGATCCGGCGAAGCAAGCTATGATTTCGTTGAAGTTATGGCGTGCAGACGAGGATGTATCATGGGTGGTGGTCAGCCATCCGGCGCAGGACCAAGAACCAGACGGAGCCGTATGGAAGGTATGTACAATGCAGATGCAAGTTCCAATGTCCGTTTTTCCGAGGAAAACCCGGCAGTCCGTCAGTTGTACGATCATTTCCTTGCCGGAAAAGAACATCGGCTGCTACATCGGAATCTGTAGAGTTATATTAATTAATACAAAAACGCAAATAAGCAGGAACTTTAAAAGTTTCCTGCTTATTTGCGTATAGTAATTATTGAAGAATTATTCGGTTACTTCTTTTGCTTCTGTATTTGCATTTGCTTCCGGCATAAGCTTTTTGAATAATGGAACAATCTGTGCAGCAATGATAGCTTTTACAAGATCAAGTGGAATAAATGCAACAAAGCCTGAAAGGAAAGCAACTTTCCAGGTTAAGTTTCCGTTGAATTTCCACCATAACATACCGATGATGTCGATAAGTGCTGCTGTTAAAATAGCAACGATCGTATAACGGATACGATTGTATTTCTTACCCTTTGCCAGACCTGCAAAGATAGTAACGATAATAAATGAGAATGTATATCCACCAAATACTCCTGTCAGATAACCGATACCGGAGCCGCCGCCGATAAATACCGGAACACCGACTGCACCGAGGATCATCCATAAGGCAACGATGATCGTTGAGTCGCGGACTTCAAATACCAGTGCAATGAGCATGATCATAAAGTTCAATAATGTAATGTGAGCTGCATTTGGGAGTGGAGTTGGGATGCTTAAATATGCAGATACGCATAAGATTGCTGCAAATACAGCCATCATTGTAATCTCCACGGTTGTGAATTTGTTTTTCATCTGTGTGTTCTCCTTGTTGATAAATAATATACATACAATGGGTGCCATTCCTCGATTGGATGAGGTTAAGGGGGATTGACAAAAATATGAAGCGGATAGCAGGGCTAAGCTATCCGCTTCCAGATAACAAATTGAATGTCAACTATTAAATGGCACCCACTGGATAACATTATAGATGGTATATTCTTAATTGTCAACCATAGAATGAACATTAAGGTTGACAATTGAAACGGGAGGCTTAAGGGTTGAAAAAAAGCAGATATAAATATACTATATAAGAATATAATAAAGAAAAACAGGTAGGAGGCAGCGGCTATGCTTAGAGTTGGTGTTACGGAACTGGATATTGGATTTGAGAATAGGGAAGAAGCAAAGAAACGCTGTCTTGAAGTTATGGAAGAAGCCTGTGCAAATGGAGTAGAGCTTCTGGTATTTCCGGAGATGACACTGACAGGATTTACGATGCGCCCATGGTTACATGGGGAAAGCGGGGATGCGGATAATATCCCTGACAGTGTTTCATTTTTTATGGAGAACAGCAAAAAATATAAGATGCCTATGGCATTTGGATATATTCGTGCAGTTATGGCCGATGGCAGCCTGGTGTATGATGAAATGAAAGAAAAGGCTTACGAGAACCGGCTGGTGCTTGTGGATGGAGAAAATATATTGCTTGATTATGCTAAGGTTCATCCATTTTCATATAGCGGTGAGGATAAGGCATATCGGGCAGGAGAAAAGCTTGTACAGGCACAGGTAAAGGATATCCGGATAGGCGGATATATCTGCTATGATCTTCGTTTCCCGGAGATTTTCTCTGCAATGCGAGACCGGTATGAGGCTGTCATGGTAATCGCAAACTGGCCGGAAACAAGGGCGGAACAATGGGAAACACTTTTAAAAGCAAGGGCGATCGAGAATCAGGCATATGTGATCGCTGTCAACCGGGTCGGAGATGGAGACGGGCTTCACTATATTCCGGGCTCTCATGTATATGACTGGCTTGGACGGGATATATCGGTTCGGGTTAGTGAGAAGCTACGTGTTGCAGATATTGATTCCGGGGGAGTCAGACTGGCAAGAACAGAATTTCCACAGGCAAATGACAGAAAGAATACATTTTATAAGACGCTTTATTGATGAAATGTGCTTACAGTCAGTCGGATCGGCATGAAAAATACATGATATGCTTCATTTTTATTCGACAGGCTGTAAGCATATTTTATTTTTGAATAAATATAAATTAAAAATAATAAGATGATATCATATAATAAATATGGATAATATATTGTCTATTACAACAAAAATGTAGAATAAAAAGATAAAATATTATCTATATAAATAATTTACGGGGTAAAGAGACATGAAACCTTTTGTATGGGAGACACCGGATGAATTAGCAGAGGCGTGTCGCAGAATCATGAATACAGAATATTCGGATAAATTAGATGAATTATATGGGCTTGGAGGAACCCAAACCACATAAAGCTTGTAAAATCTCACATAATGGAGTAAAATGGAAAAAGCAATTAAGGAGGAAACTTTTATGGGTAAGGACGATTGCATTTTTTGCAAGATTGCAAATGGTGAGATACCATCAGCAACAGTTTATGAAGACAGCATATGTAGAGTAATACTTGATGTAAATCCTGCAAATAAAGGTCATGCTTTAATTATACCAAAAGAACATTATGATGATATATATAGCATGGACGCGGATACTGCTTCAAAGATCTTTACGATTGCGACAGAGGTTGCCAAGGCTCAGAAAGCGGAATTAAATCCTGACGGACTGAACATTATTCAGAACAATGGCGCTGCTGCAGGACAGACAGTATTCCATTTTCACATGCATCTTGTACCGCGATTCATTAAGGATACGGTTACAGTTACATGGGTTCCGGGTCAGTCAGACAATGAGGAACTGGATCAGTTGTCAAAGGCACTTCGTAAGAGAATTTAAGGAAAACATGGATAAAAGGGCAGAGACAGGGATAACTTCAAATCAGTTAAAGCTTCTGGCATGTATTTTTATGTTGTGCGATCATGTAGGATTTGTTCTAATGAATAATAACTGGATAATGCGGGCTGTAGGACGGCTCGCATTTCCTATATTTGCATTCCTGCTGGTAGAAGGATACAGACATACGTCGGATATCAGAAAATATTTTATCCGGCTTTTTTTGTTTGCCTTGATTTCGGAAGTCCCTTTTGATCTGGTAACAACCGGTCGTCTGTTTGACATGCAAAAGCAGAATATCTTCTTTACGCTTGCAGCAGGGCTGATCGTGCTTTATCTCGGAAAGGTAGCAAAATGGAATCAGATGGGAGCAGTCATCGGAATTGTTGTCATTATGGTAGTTGCAGAAGCGCTGCATTTTGATTATGGAATTGCTGGCATCCTTCTGATCGTATTAATGTATTATTCGACCCAAGATGGCACAGCGGAACATGCATTCAGAAATGCCGGCCTTGTGACGGGACATTATCCATTTAGCAGGAAACTGCGTCAGAACATGGGATTTGCGATCGTATCGGCGGTGTTGTATTTCCTGTTTTACGGAATAAGACAGCTCTATGCTGTTTTGGCGATCCTACCGATCAGTCTGTATAACGGAGAGTATGGTCGAAAGAATAAAGTTCTAAAATATGCATTCTATGTGTTCTATCCGGCACATTTGCTCATTTTATATCTGCTTGGCAGGGTGATTTTATAGTATAACTTTTTTAAGATGAAATATTATTTTATTCTGAAAATGCTAAAAATTAAAAAACAGTGCTGTGATCTATGTAAAATTATTGATTTTTTGTCGCAAAATATAAATTTCCTATTGACTTATGAAGATTTATCAGTTACAGTATAGCTGTTTCTGAACTGCGTTGCAGTTCGAATACAAGTAAATATTTATAAATGCTCTTATTCAGAATGGTGGAGTCATAAGGGACTGTGAAGCCATGGCAACCCCGGAACAGGTGAAAGAAATACCTGTATGGAAGGTGCCTTCCTGAGCGAGTCTGTAATATGCAGACGTCGAACAATGAGAGGTTTGATTTTATCAATCCGCTCAGAGCGGATTTTTCTTTTGCCTAAAATTAGGTAGAGACGTCCTGTCTGAAAAAAAGAAAAATCAGAAAGCCATGTGAACGAATACGCATGGCTATAGCTATAGACAGTATTTATACAAGGAGGAAATGATGGAAAAATTATTATTCACATCAGAATCAGTAACAGAAGGTCATCCGGATAAAATCTGTGACCAGATTTCAGATGCGGTATTGGATGCGTTGATGGAACAGGATCCAATGAGCCGTGTGGCTTGCGAGACATCTATTACAACAGGTCTTGTACTTGTAATGGGTGAGATTACAACAAAAGCATATGTAGATATTCAGAAGATCGTTCGTGAGACGATCCGTGAGATTGGATACGACAGAGCAAAATATGGATTTGACTGCGATACCTGCGGTGTTATCACAGCAATTGACGAACAGTCAGCAGATATCGCAATGGGTGTTGATAAGGCGTTAGAAGCAAAAGAGCATCTGATGAGCGATGATGATATCGAAGCGATCGGTGCAGGAGATCAGGGTATGATGTTCGGATTTGCAACAAATGAGACCCCGGAATATATGCCATATCCGATTGCACTTGCACATAAGCTTGCAAGAAAGCTGACAGAAGTAAGAAAGAACGGAACACTTTCATATCTTAGACCGGATGGTAAGACTCAGGTAACAGTAGAGTACGATGAGAATGGAAAAGCAAAGAGGCTCGATGCAGTAGTTCTTTCAACTCAGCATGGCGAGGAAGTATCACAGGAACAGATTCACGAAGATATCAAGAAGTATGTATTTGATCCGGTTCTTCCTGCTGATATGGTAGATGAAGATACTAAGTTCTTTATTAATCCGACCGGAAGATTCGTTATCGGCGGACCGAATGGTGACAGTGGACTTACAGGACGTAAGATCATCGTAGATACTTATGGCGGATATGCCCGTCACGGCGGCGGTGCTTTCTCAGGAAAGGATTGCACAAAGGTTGACCGTTCAGCAGCATATGCAGCAAGATATGTAGCAAAGAACATTGTAGCAGCAGGACTTGCAGATAAATGTGAGATCCAGTTGTCTTATGCGATCGGTGTTGCCAGACCTACATCTATCATGGTAGATACATTTGGAACAGGAAAGGTATCCGATGAGAAGCTGGTTGAGATCATTCGTGAGCATTTCGATCTTCGCCCGGCCGGTATCATCAAGATGCTTGACCTCAGAAGACCAATCTACAAGCAGACAGCAGCATACGGACACTTTGGAAGAACTGACCTCGACCTTCCGTGGGAGAAGCTCGACAAAGTTGATATGTTAAAGGCATATTTATAAAAGGTATAGATAAAAAGCCTGTCGGAAGTTTGCAGCTCTTGAATAAGGTTTATAATCACGTTTGCCTGCCCTTGTTTCATTCAATTTTATATGCACATGTCTCTGCCGCGATAAAAACTTTTGCGGCGACGACATGGCACAAAATTGAATGAAACGCAGTCGGCGGCACTATGGATTATGAAACCTTATTCAGAAGCTACAAACTCTTGACAGGCTTTTTTATATTTGCATGAAATAATTGTACATAATGGATATTATTAATATAACAATTAATAGGCAAACGTGATTAGGAACCTTAATAAAGAATAACAATTCTGGTCAGGTCTTATTTTTCCTTTTTATCCTCCGGTGCGTTCTGCTTGATCGGCTTGAACTGTAAGGAACCGGCATTCTTCTTAGGATCTTCATGGTTGATGATCGCTTCGGCCATGTTGAATACCTCTGACAGGTCTGCGGTATTCATAGATGAATACTGAGCAGCTTTCTTCACGATCTCTTCTGCCGGTGTTAATTCCTGTTCCTTCTTTGCACCAGCACTTAATCTGGTAGATGTAATGTTTTCTGCCTTGGTAGCAGGTTCTGCTTTTAATTCCGTCATTCCATCATGAGTAGCAGCGGCTGTTTCTTTTACAGAAGCATTTGCATCCGGTTCAGGCTGTTCTGCCTCAGTGGTATCTGTAGCAACCGCTTCCTCTGTTGTAGCCTGTAAATCGGTCGTATCTGCTTCAGCAGGTTCTGTTTTGGTCTTAATCTCAGGGATCGAAGATGCCTCAATAGAATTCTTGTCAGAAGACTCGTTTAAGACAAGCTGTTCGGAATCTTCGGAGCTGTCTGAATCCGCAGTATCGTCTATAGTGTCTGCCTTAGCAGAGTCATCCACAATTTCTGAGTTGTCTGCAACGTCGGTAACACTACTGTTTTCTGATGTCTCAGAATCAACATTTGCATCATCGGCATCATCTGTGGTATCTGCCTCAATATTATCGTCGGTATCATCTGTGGCATCTGACTCAACACTATCGCCGGCATCATCTGTGGCATTTGCCTCAACACTATCACCGGCGTTATCAATAGTATTTGCATGAATATCTTCGTTGGCATTAGATTCGACATTATCGCCGGCGTCGTCTATAGCGTCAGTATCAATATCTTCATCGGTCATTTTATCAGGATCGTTCGGATCATCCGGCTCATCGTCTTCAGGCAGACCCTTTCGGATCACACGTACAAGCATGCATGCAAGGATGATGATAAGGAAGAACATAACTACAACGACAATGATGCAGATTGTCAGAACCTTATCCTTATGCTGGTCGAAGAATGAACCGTCTGATGCAGCTTCTTCCTGATTTTCCGTTACAGGATCTGCATTATATCGGACAAATGTTTTCTCAACTGTATCGTATCTGTACCAGCTTGGGTCAGAATCCGGACTCATAGCATATACCAAGATAACTTCATCATTTTCTGTTACATGGTAAGCAGTAACGGTGTTTCCACCAAAATCATAAGAGAATGAGCTGTAACCTTCCGGCTTGCTTACGTTGTCAGATGGTTCCAGAATAATAAAATTCTTATATGCAGACTGCACATTGATCAACGGAACTGCTGTTTTTGCATTCAGATCAATGATGTACCATGCTCCGTTTTTTCCATCTTTATCCGTCAGATATGCACATTTGATCTGACCATTAGGAGAAGTATATAAGATTACATCGGTGCCATCAAATTTTTCTTTTGACTGGGCAAACCCTTCAGGGACACTGATCTTGCTATAATCCTGAGAGAAATAATAATCGGTTCCGTTTACATTGATAACAGCCCGTGTATCAACGATTTCCTCAACATTTACCGTAAGATCATAAATGTGGGTGTCGCCTGTCTCGGCGGTAACTTTTATCGTAACATGTGCCTGCTTGCCCGGTTCGAAGTTCTCGTTTCCGTCAATAGATACAGATGATTTGGAATCTTCCGGTAAGGCATTGATGGCAAGACTTGTTGTTTCACCCGGAACAGTTGTCTCATATGAATATACATCCTTTGAAAATTCCGGCTTTAATTCGCCCGGTGTGATTTGAAGGGATGAAAGGAAACAATTATCGGACATTTCTTCGGTTGTCTCCTCGGAAGTTTCTTCGGTGCTTTCTGTAGATTCTCCGCTTTCGGTACTTCCGGCTTCGGTGGAACCCTGTTCTTGTGTAGTTGCAGCCTGAGTGGTGGAATCTCCACCGTTGTTGCCGCTACCTGCTGCTGTTACAGTGATCGTAGCACCGGCATTTGAGACAGAGCAGCTTTCCTCACCCCAGGTATATACGTCTGAGCTTCCTGTACCTACATAGGAAGAGCCGCTTGCGATAGCAGAAAATGTAAAGCTGTTAGAAGCAGATTTGATATTTCCGTCACCGTATCCGGCACAGGAAATTGTACCGCCTCCGCCATATCCGTCACCGGAAGTGTATTCCAGAACGGAAGAATCATAGGACAAGCAATAGCTGTATGCACCCAGTGCTTCGGAGCAGCTTACTGATACGGTTACTGTTACCGAACCTCCCTTTGATACACTTGAAGATGAAAGGGAAATGGAGAACTGGGTAGAAGCGGCCTGCGCTTTTATCGCGTTTCCATACACAAAACAGCTGAGAGCCATGATCAGAACCAGAATCATCGCTGTACATTTTTTTAGCTTATTCATAGTAATATCTCCTATCATAACCTTGTAAAAGGCTTATTTTTGTGAAATCTTGGCAGCACCCATCAGGAATTTCTGAACCTTTAACAGATCCAGTGCAGAGAGACCACCGCTTCGTTTGATATTGGCTGCCTGCAGGAATGCACCCTTTAATGAGGAGGCGCCGATGATATGTTTTTGAATCTTTAACAGATCCAGTGCATTGATCACACCATCACCTGTTACATCACCAAAGATAATAACATTATAAGTGCTTGTATTACCGGATACTGTGATCTTTACAATGTCACCTGTTCCGATCTTACCGGATGTCTTTTCCTTACCGGAAGCATTTGTAATGCTTATCGTTCCGTTTGTGCATCCTAGAGTTGACAGGAAAGAGGAGACAGTAGTTGATGGAGCTACTCCGCTGATTGTTTCGCCGGAGATGATGTAGTCTCCGTCAAATTCAGGATCAGATCCTCCGTTTCCGGTTGACTTACCGCGGACTATAGTTATGGTATAAGTTCGTTTTGCACCACTTTGTGCTGTAACTGTAACTTTAGCTGTATTTGTTCCCTTTGACAGGGAGATCTTTCCGGTTCCGGATACAGAAGCATGGCTGTTTACCGGGGTGGCGGAGATCTTAACCGAGGTTGTGTTCTCAGATACGATCAGGGAATATTTCTTTGTTGAGTTGATGGCAAAAGTCGGTGTCAGTGAATAATTATCGATCGTAAGAGACTTCAGATAATTATTTGGATTGCCGCTGTCTGCCGGTTTCCCCGTGTTTGTGTCCGGCATATCGGTATAGACCGGAATGCTGAAAGTGATCGCATCATTTAAGGTACCGGAGCCTGCGTAGGCATTAAATACTTTCGATGCTTCTGATGATACAGCCTGTACATTTGACATATATTGATGAGAGAACAGGTTGGATGTATTTGTAACGTTAAATTTTTGTGTATACAAAGTATTCTGTTTTTTCAAAATGTAGTTGTTGCCGATATACTGTGCGCCACCATAAATGGACTTGTAGACATTGTTCCATGGTCTTCCGTAGGAACCGCTGGTCGCTGCCCAGCGCAGAGCATTTGTTACAGCATTACCGCTGGCACTGTCATAGCCACCGATATTATAGAAGTTATAGATGCCCGGATATTTAGCGTGTTTTCCGTTAGTAACCGAGCTCAGGGATGAACCTACCTCTTGTTTGATACGGGACGCAATATGATATGGGCTGACACCGACTGCCTGCCCGGCTTTGATGATTAACTCGGAATATGTATAACTGTATCCGGATGGTTTGGACTTGTACATAAATGTACCGGAAAGAATCGATTCTACGCCGGATTTGGTCTGGGTATCTTCATATGAAAGATTTTCAAATGCAAATACAAAGCGCTCGTATAAGTAAGTTCGTGGATCCAGATAATAAGTGACAAAATCATTTGAAGCAGCAAACCAGTTCGAGCCATCGTAAGAGGACCATTTGTCCGTCTTGATGTTATATCCGACTGTGGTAGAACGCCAGTTATAATGAGGGGCTCCGCTGGTTCCCTGAACCAGATTTTTAATCTGGCCTGCTTTGTTGATCTCATTGTCGATAACCGTGTTCCAGTCTAATCCGGTCTGTATAGCTTTGAATGTCCAGTTTGGATGGAGGGCATGCAGATCACGAAGCTGTGGTTTATAGCTTTCCGGGAAGCCCTGTTTGGTCAGATATGCTTCAAAGTCGGAATCGGAACCGCCGGCACTTGCTGTTGTAGCTTCGGTATCCGATGAATCTTCTTTTTTCCCGAGGGTGATAAATGATGAAGATACATATCCGGTATAAGTTGTTCCGTTATATACCAGAGTAACCTTATACCAGGAACCGTTAGAGGTGTCAACGACGTTTAATGCCTGCCCCCCATTTAACATAATGTTACTTCCGTTTTCCTGAACAGGATTTCCGCCGGGGGATTCTCTGAAGTAGACATTTGTACGTCCCTCGGAGATATATCCTTCCTTTCCGGCAGCATCGGCCATGCCGTTGTTTATAAATAAGCAGATCAGGAGACTGAAAATAAGTGCTGTAAGCAGAAACATACAGGTGTATCCCGATCCGGTATAAGACTTTTTATTTGTCATGTGTATTCTCCTTCAGGGTTCAAAACATAAAAAGAACGCGAAAACGCTCTTGAAAAACAGTTTACCATAATCTGAAAAAAACAAAACCCTTTTTTCTCAAAAAACTATGAAAAATCGTAAAAAAAAATGGATTCTGCATATAAGCAAAATCCATTTTTGGGTATATCAGTAATCGGATTATCCGATTTTTAACTTGAACTTTTGAATGTCCTTTTCGGTATCTACTTTTTCAATCTTTGCGCCAAGACACTGAAGTTTTTCGTCGAATTTCTCATATCCGCGCTGGATATACTTGATATCGGATACAACTGAAAAATCATCGGCTACCAATGCGGCAATCACAAGGGCAGCGCCGGCTCGGAGATCAGGAGCGGCAACATTCGCTCCGGTGAAGGATTCGACACCATCGATAATAGCGGTGTTGCCTTCCACACGGATATGAGCGCCCATTCTTGTAAGTTCCGCAACATATTTGAAACGATTTTCAAATATACTTTCGGTTACGATGCTTGTTCCGTTTGAAAGAGCCAGTGTAACAGCCATCTGTGGTTGCATATCAGTCGGAAATCCGGGATATGGAAGTGTCTTGATATTAGTAGACTTCAAACGTTTATCTGACATGACTCTTACAGAATCATCATATTCAATAACGTGAGCACCGATCTCGTTCAACTTGGAGGTGATAGCTTCCAGATGCTTTGGAATGACATTCTTGATCAGAACATTTCCTTTTGTTGCAGCAGCAGCTACCATAAATGTACCGGCTTCAATCTGATCCGGAATGATGGAATAAGTAGTACCATGAAGTTCTTTAACACCACGGATACGGATGACATCAGTTCCTGCACCTTTGATATTTGCGCCCATACTGTTTAAGAAGTTGGCAACATCGACAATATGTGGTTCTTTTGCTGCGTTTTCAATGGTGGTTTTACCTTCAGCGAGAACTGCAGCCATCATAATATTGATCGTTGCACCAACGGATGCAACATCCATATAAATATGGCTTCCAATCAGTTCTTCGGCATAAGTGGAGATAGTTCCATTTGTAATATCAACCTGTGCACCAAGTGCTTCAAATCCTTTTATATGAAGATTGATCGGTCTGGCTCCGATATCGCAGCCGCCGGGTAATGCTACCTGAGAGCGCTTATATTTTCCAAGCAGTGCTCCTAACAGATAATAAGAAGCACGGATTTTACGAATAAATTCATCATCTACACATAAATCGCTGTTCGGATTAATGGAGGCTCCGCAGATAGAAACCGTGTGCTCATCTATGTAACGGACTTTTGCGCCGATACCTTCGATCGCCTGCAGGAGAACCCGTGTATCTCGGACATTTGGTACATTTTCTATTATAACTTCCTGGTCGGTCATAACAGCAGCAGCAAGAATACCGAGTGCCGCATTTTTTGCACCTGCAATTGTTACCTCTCCTTCAAGAGGCTGACCGCCTTTGATCACATATTGTTCCATACTAATTGCACCTCTAAATATTAATCAGCATATTTAAAAAGTCTGGTTATCGTGCCGGTGAGTTTTTTCGATGCTTTACCGCACAGATAACTTCTAGATTATAGCATATTTTTGCAAAAAGTAAATAGTAAGTAAAATTATTTATCTGCTTCGCAGTAAATACAACGATAAATCCTGTGTGCTCTGTCGGTAAGCTTGAATATGTGCTGGATACCCTGTTCCGTTGAGGTAATACAACGTGGATTGGTACATTTCTTGATGCCTACCAGACGTTCCGGAAGTTCGATATTTTTCTTTTCTACCAGTTTTCCGTCGCGGATAATATTAACCGAGATATCCGGATCGATATAACCAAGGACATCAAGGTTGATGTCGATATCCTGATCTATTTTTAAGATATCCTTTTTACCCATTTTCTGGCTTTTGACATTTTTAATAATGGCTACGGAGCAGTCCAGCTTGTCGAGATGCAGGTCATTATAGATCTGGAGTGCCTTGCCTGCGGCAATGTGATCAAGTACGATACCGTTTTGAATACTGTCTATGTTCATCTGTTTGTACCTCCTATGCTAAACCAAGCAGTGTGGCAATTAATGCCATACGGACATATTTACCATTTAATACCTGACGGAAATAACATGCTCTTGGATCGTCATCTACTTCAACAGCAATCTCATTTACTCGTGGCAGCGGATGGAGGACACACATATCCGGACGGGCAAGTGCCATCTTGCTGTTATCCAGTATGTAAGTATCCTTTAATCGGATGTAATCTGCTTCGTTGAAGAAACGTTCTTTCTGTACTCTTGTCATATAGAGGATATCCAGTTCTCCGATCACATCCTCCATAGAAGAAACTTCCTTATAAGGTATATTATTCTTCTCGATCACTTCTGTGCGGATATAATCAGGAATTTTTAATTCATCCGGTGAAATAAGCACAAAACTGATATTTTCATAACGGGACATTGCTTTGATCAGAGAATGAACGGTACGTCCAAACATCAGATCTCCGCAGAAGCCGATCACAAGGTTGTCCAGTCTTCCTTTTTCACGTTTGATCGTTAAAAGATCAGCCAGTGTCTGTGTTGGGTGGTTATGTCCACCGTCACCTGCATTAATGATCGGTACATCGGATTTCATGGATGCAAGCATCGGAGCACCTTCCTTGAAATGGCGCATAGCTATGATATCTGCATAACAGCTTACAACCTTTACCGTATCACCAACGCTTTCACCCTTAGATGAGGATGATGAACTGGCAGAAGAAAAACCAAGTACATTACCGCCTAATTCCATCATGGCAGCTTCAAAACTTAAACGAGTTCTTGTACTTGGTTCAAAAAATAAAGTAGCGAGCTTCTTTCCTTTGCATAACTCACTGTATTTTTCCTTATGATCAATAATATCCTGAGCAAGATTCAAAATGTGATCAAGCTCTTCCATACTTAAATCCATTGGATCTATAAGATGCTTCATGGTAGCCTCCTTACAAATTTGCTATCCACGATTATAGCACCTGCCTGAATGGCATGCAACCGATTTTTCCGGTAAGACCATGGAATGTAGATAACCGCCTGGAGCATACATGTTATTTCGTAAGACACTTTCGTTCTATCCTCGGTGTAACGGCACATAAGATAGCAAAATACGCTGTCTAAGTGCCGACACGAGTAACTGAGACCTTAGCGAGGCTTTGCCGAGGTTAGTTCGAAGTTACACAGAGTGGATAGGCTTACTACATAACAGTATGCCACAGGCGGTTATTTATATTCCATGGTTTTATGAATTTAAGAGTGTGTACATTACGGCCTTTTCGGCATGACGGCGGTTTTCGGCCTCGTCAAGGATATGGTCGAGGTTCTTGTCTACGACATCCTGAGAGATCTCGAAGCCGACATGCATTGGCATATCGTGGAATACGATCGCTTTGCTGTCTTTTGTGAAGTCGCCGTTTAACTGGTAAGGCATCATTTTTGCAAGGGTTTCTTCCTTCTGCTTCTGGTAAGCAGGATTGTTAAAGAATTCCATATCTACCCATGTATCCGTGTAGAGGACATCCATCTTATTAGCATATTCTTTTGCTTCTTCCATAGACATAGAAGGATCGAGTTCGATGTAATGACCGCTTTTCTTTGCTTCTTCATAGAAATCAGGGCCGCAGGCTGTCTCATTTACAAGTGGGGTCAGTCCGTATAAAGTACCTTTCTTCATCTTGGAGAAGAATTCAACATGGGAGTTAAATACATTGTTCTTTGCGCCGATGTACATCAGATTGACATCCAGCGTTCCGAACTTCTCAAGAATAGTGAGGGCATCTGCAAGGATCTGGCAAGGATGGTAGGAATTGTCGCAGCCGTTGATAAACGGAACAGTTGCATTCTTGCCAAATAATTCAACGGTTTCATTCTTGATCAGACGTGCCATGATGATATCAACATTACGGCAGACATATTTGATCTCGGAAACAGGTTCACCAAGTACAAAGTTGGAATTCTTCCATAACTGGTTGTAGTAGGTACCACCTAGTTCAGTAATGCCGGTTGCAAATGAAAGGAAGGTTCTGGTTGATGTCTTTTCAAATAAAGTATAAAGTTTCTTACCTTTTAATGATTTGCTGTACTTCTCCGGATTCTTCTTCATATCCAGAGCAAGGTTCAGGATATCCATCAGCTCATCTGCTGTGAATTCCTTGAAGTTTAACATGTTTTTCATATCTGACACCTCTTTAAAATAAATAGTATGTATCCGTCACTGCTTCGCATATATGCATAAATTATACAGAAAAAATGATATAAATCTGTATATCATAAAATGAAAAAGCAGGGCATATTTATAATATTATTAATGAAATAATAACAGAAAAACAAATTGTACCACGATATGTATTTTTTTTCAATTTTTTTGTATTTATTTTGCAAACATACAGGGCGATAACAGATAGATACTGGTACATTATGCATAAATATAGCAGAATAAGCAATATTTTGGTACAGACTTCATTGACAGTAGTTTATAAATATTTTATACTTTTTATTATATGAAATCAGAGATGCGGAAGGAGCATCGGCAAGGAGGAAAGTATGAAACAAAGAAGTATTGGTATGTGTATCTTATTGACGATCGTTACCTGTGGTATTTATGGACTTTACTGGTTTGTATGTATTACAGACGATACAAATGAGATGTCGGGTGAGAATGAACTGGCAGGTGGCGGAATGGCACTGCTGCTTACACTTGTTACCTGTGGTATTTATGGATGGTACTGGGCTTACAAGATGGGTGAAAAGGTCGATATCATTAAGAGCAGAGGCGGTATGCCATCCAGCAACAGCGGTATCCTGTTTGTAGTTCTTCAGTTATTTGGACTTGGAATTATCGACTACGCACTGGCACAGGATGCGATTAATAAGTACAGCGGCACGAACGGATATGGCCAGCCATATAATGGTGGATATCAGAACCAGCAGTATAACGGCTATAATCAGAACCAGCAGTACGGCGGTTACAACCAGAATCAGCAGCCATATAACGGCGGATACAACCAGAATCAGCAGTATGGTGGCTATGATCAGAGCCAACAGTATGGTGGTTACAACCAGAGCGGCAATAATCCATACAGCAATGGAAATGATAATAACAACCCATATAACGGACAGTAAGAAACATATATGGAAGAAAAGAAAAATCGTGTCCGAAAGATTATATATCGGGATAGCATTATTCTTTTAGCAGGAATCCTGTATGCGGTATTTGTCAGACTGACCGGTCTGGCAGTACCCTGCATATTCCGGACACTGACCGGATGGCAGTGCCCCGGTTGTGGGATAACCAGAGCATGCCTGTCTTTATTAAAAGGAGAGATACGGACATCCTTTTCCTATAATCCGTTTTTGTACATTGCAGGACCATGTATCATATATCTGATAGTCAGGGGAGATTTGAACTATATAAAAAGAGATACATATCGGCTTGGTACAGTGGATACGGTTCTGATCTATATACTGATCGTAGCAGCGCTGATATTCGGCGTTGTGAGAAATCTATAAAAATAAAATGCCATATATCATCAGGCGAATTTGATGATATATGGCATTTTTTACTTGGCTTTTTCTTTATTTGCAAGGATAATGCCTACGCAGACAAGAACAAGTGCGACCAGACAGCGGATATTTAAGGCAGATGTTTCATGCAGAAGCAGAGCTGATAACAGTACGCCAAAGATCGGATTCGAGAAACCAAAGACGGCAATTCTTGATACCGGATTGTGTGCTAACAGCAGACTCCATAAGGTATAGGCGCAGGCCGAGATGAACGCCATATAGAGCAGAAGTAGGACAGCAGGAGCAGAGCCTCCCGCGATATGTCCGCCTCCGGTCAGACCGCAGAGGATCATCACGAAGCCGCCGACAAAGAATTGCCAGCCACTGAGCAGAACAGGATTCTCCTTATCGGAAAAATATTTGATGATAACTGAAGAGAAAGCATAAGCCACTGTTGATAACAGGATGAAGCCTTCTCCGGAGAGAGAGAAATGCGCGTCTACACCATTTCCCAGATTGATGATAACAACTCCGATAAATCCGATCAGACATCCAAGCATCTTTTTGGATGTAACCTTTTCCATTTTGAATAACAGACCCGATACAAGGATCGCCAGAAAGACGTTTGCCGCTTCAATGATCGCTGCCTTGCTTCCGGTCGTATTTGCCAGACCGACGTAAAAGAAGACATATTGCAGGATAGTCTGGAACAATGACAGGATAAAGATACGTTTGATCGTTGCCCCGCTATGTGGGATCAAAGGCTTTTTATATATGAAGCTGCAGATAAGGATAACCATAAGTCCGGCGAGCAGAAAACGGATGCCGGCGAACAGGATCTGGGATGCGGTATCATTTCCGCCAACCGCAAACATACGGTAGCCTATCTTGATGCAGGGAAATGCACTTCCCCATAAGGCACAGCAGATGAGCGCAAATGTGATAACAACAGGTGTTTTCGTTAAAAAAATTCTCATGACAGAATAACCTCAATAATAAAAGTATAATTTTAAACAGTAACAGATGACGGCAGATCCGCAGATGTGTCGTGCGGTATTACATGATCGCACTGTTCGGACATACTATAGCACAAAAGAAATCCGAAAAAAAAGACATAATTTTATTTAGAGATGAAGGTTGAAAAAACTGTATAAAAACAAATGGAATATGTTGACAATTTGCACAAAAAAGGCATATAATTTTTGTTATCTGGCCACATAAGATTGCCAGAAAAAATAGCGCAGACATTTCATTCGTGTTTGTAGTTTTATCAAGGAGGGTTTTTGAAATGGCAAAAAAACCGTATTATATTACAACCGCCATTGCATATGCATCAGGTAAACCTCATATAGGCAACACCTACGAGATCGTGTTGGCTGACAGCATTGCAAGGTACAAGAGATTCGCAGGATATGATGTAAGATTCCAGACCGGAACCGATGAGCATGGTCAGAAGATCGAGAACAAGGCTTTTGAGAACATGCAGACTCCAAAGGAATTCGTTGACGAGATTTCAGGCGAGATTAAGGATATCTGGGATCTGATGAACACATCTTACGACAAATTTATCAGAACAACAGATGCAGATCATGAGAGACAGGTTCAGAAGATTTTTAGGAAGCTGTACGATCAGGGTGACATATATAAGGGAGAATATGTAGGAAAATACTGTACTCCATGTGAATCTTTCTTTACAGATTCACAGCTTGTAGACGGCAAATGCCCGGACTGCGGAAGACCGGTACAGGAAGCAAAAGAGGAAGCATATTTCTTCAAACTCAGCAAATATCAGGACAGACTGATGAAGCACATTGAGCAGAATCCTGATTTTATTCAGCCGGAGTCCAGAAAGAACGAGATGATCAACAACTTCATCAAGCCGGGACTTCAGGATCTGTGTGTATCCAGAACATCCTTCAAGTGGGGCATCCCGGTTGATTTCGATGACAAGCATGTAATCTATGTATGGATCGATGCATTATCAAACTATATCACAGGTCTTGGATATGATGTAGACGGTAATAATGATGAATTATATAAGAAATACTGGCCGGCTGACTTACACCTGATCGGAAAGGATATCTTAAGATTCCATACGATCTACTGGCCGATCATGCTGATGGCACTTGGAGTACCGCTTCCAAAGCAGATCTTCGGACATCCATGGCTGATCCAGAATGACGGTAAGATGAGTAAGTCCAAGGGAAATGTAATGTATGCGGATGATATGGTCCGTCTGTTTGGTGTGGATGCAGTCCGTTTCTTCGTTCTGCATGAGATGCCATTTGAGAATGACGGAATCATTTCATGGGAGTTGGTTGTAGAAAGAATCAATTCCGAGCTTGCAAATACACTCGGAAATCTGGTAAATCGTACGATCTCCATGTCAAATAAATATTTTGGCGGCGTAGTTACGAATACCGGAGTAACAGAAGAAGTAGATGAAGATCTGAAGAATGTCGTATTAAACTGCCGTATCAAGGTCGCAGAATGCATGGATAAGTTAAAGGTTGCAGATGCGATCTCAGAGATTTTCACCTTATTCAAGAGATGCAACAAATATATCGATGAGACGATGCCTTGGGCACTTGCAAAAGATGAAACAAAGCAGGATCGTCTGAATACCGTATTATATAATCTGGTTGAGAGCATCGTGATCGGTGCGTCCCTTCTGGAGCCATATATGCCGGATACCTCTGTTAAGATCCTGAACCAGTTAAATGCTGCAAAGAGAAAGGTAACAGAGCTTGGAAGATTCGGACTTTACCCATCCGGAAACAAGGTAACAGAAACTCCTGAGATCCTGTTCGCAAGACTGGACGTAAAGGAAGTTATGGCAGAAGTTGCCAAGTTTGCACCTCCGGTAGAAGAAACTATCTACGAGAAAGCAAAGAAGCAGAAGGAAGAAAAAGAGAATTCCGAAGAAAAGAAGAAAATGAAACAGGCAGAAGCTAAGGTCGCTGCTTTGAATGCAGATCCTTCTGTATTAAATAAACAGCAGATCACCATTGAAGAATTCGAGAAAATGCAGCTGATGATCGGAGAGATCATTGCCTGCGAAGAAGTTCAGAATTCCAGAAAACTGTTATGCTCACAGGTAAAATTCGGCGAGAACAATGTAAAACAGATCGTTTCGGGAATCAAAGGCTTCTATACACCGGAGGAAATGGTTGGAAAGCGTGTTGTTGCGATCGTGAATCTGAAGCCATGTAAGCTTGCCGGAGTTGTATCGGAAGGTATGCTTTTATGTGCGGAAGATGCAGAAGGTAACCTGTCTCTGCTTACAACGGAGAAGGGCTTGCCGGGTGGTTCATTTATCAGCTAGTTTATAAAAGAAAGTCATAACGGATCGCAGATGATATAGTAGAAGACCAGCAGAATTTTCTGTTCCGCTTAGAGTAAAGCGAATGGAACAAAAAAACGCTGTTCTGCGGTATATCGGCTGTGATCCGGTATGTGCTGCATAAAAAAATAAATCACAGGCTTACAGGTATGAAGTCGTTGATTTATTGGTAGGTCTATGATAGAATTTTAATGTCTGCTTATACAAGGAGACAGCAGATTTGGAAAGATTTAGAAATCTTAGCGCCATGTCCCTTTTATCCGGGCATCGAAGGGCTGACAGACGCGGTGTAAACGTGTTTGGTCGGTACAGCCTGTTGAGAAGGGTAACGAGGATAGAGGTTATCGAAAATTCGGCGGATGCCTCTACGTAGAGTCCGGATGCGCACATGTATGTCAAATATGGGAGAGATCTCAAAACAAAACAGCATGACCGGATAATTGAATGATGCATTATAAGATAAGACTGTCACGTTAAGAACGTGATACAGTTACTTAAAGAACAAACTGCATCATATGCCGAAAGGAGTTAATTGAATATATGTGTGGAATCATAGGTTTTACAGGAAGAAAGCCGGCGAAGGACATCCTGATCGATGGACTGGAACGGCTGGAGTACCGAGGCTATGATAGTGCGGGTATTGCACTTTTGAATGATGATGACACTTTGACGATCAGAAAAAAGGCAGGAAGGGTAAGCGAACTCAGAGAGTTATGCAAAGACGGAGAATATTCTTCAACCTGCGGTATCGGACACACGAGATGGGCAACACATGGTGGTGTTACAGATGCAAATGCGCATCCACATAGATGTGGAAATGTTGCATTGATCCATAACGGTATCATTGAGAATTACAGTGATATTATAAGAGAGTATGGTTTAGCAGATAAGCTTGTATCAGAGACCGACTCAGAAGTTGTGGCAGCCTTACTTGATACGTTGTATGAGGGTGATCCGATTACGGCGATTCGGAAAGCTGTAAAGATAATTGCAGGATCGTTTGCATTATGTATCATGTTTGCAGACAGACCCGGAATTATATACGCGGTGAGAAATGTCAGCCCGATGGTTGCGGCTCACAGTGAAGAAGGATCTATCATTGCATCCGATCTGACAGCCATTATTTCATTCTCAAAGGATTATTTTGTTGTGCCGGAATATCATATTCTGACAATGACAGAGGGTGGAATCAAGGTTGAGGACTTAAAGGGCAATGAAGTAAGACCACAGATGCTTGAGATTACATGGGATATCACAGCGGCTCAGAAAGGCGGATTTCCGCATTTCATGTTAAAGGAGATCTATGAGCAGCCGGAATCTCTGAGAAATACGATCACACCAAGAATTGTAAATTCACTTCCTGATTTTACAGAGGACGGAATTGATGATGAGGTGTTCAGAAATTGCGAAAACATTACAGTGATCGCATGCGGAACAGCGATGCATGCAGGAATTGTTGGCAAGGCAATGATCGAATCGGAGCTTCGTATACCGGTAAATGTTGAGATCGCATCGGAATTTCGATATAAAGAACCACTGATCAATGAGAAGACACTGGTTATCGTTACTTCCCAGTCTGGCGAGACGATCGACACTCTGGAGGCGATGCGGTTGGCAAAACGATGTGGTTCAAAGGTTATTTCAATTGTAAATGTAAAGGGTTCTACAATTGCAAGAGAAAGTGATTATGTGTTATACACACATGCCGGACCGGAGATTGCGGTAGCAAGCACAAAGGCATATTCGGTTCAGATGGCAGCAATGTATTTAATCGGTTGCAGACTTGGACTTGTAAAAGGTATTTATTCAGAAGATCGGGCAAAGGAATTTATCGGTAAATTGCTTGGAACAATTCCGGTGATCGAAGAAACCCTGCTTCAGGCAGATGAGGTCAAGACTGTCGCTAATTATATAAAAATGGCTCCGGATGCATTTTTTATCGGAAGGGGCATGGATTATACTCTTTCACTGGAGGGGGCTCTGAAGTTGAAGGAGATATCCTATGTTCATGCGGAGGCTTATGCGGCGGGTGAGTTAAAACATGGTACGATTGCTCTGATCACAGAGAATGTACCGGTTATCGCATTAGCGACTCAGCCGGCTGTTTACGAGAAGATGGTTTCAAATATAAGGGAAGTAAAAGCCAGGGGAGCATATGTTATTCTAATTAGTATGGGTGATGAAGTTACTGATACCCAGATATGTGATAAGCATATAAGAATACCTAAGCAGGATAGTTTATTTACTGTATTTGCAGCGGCTGTTATTTTGCAGTTGATCGCATATTACACATCGGATGCGAAAGGGTTGGATGTAGATAAACCACGTAATCTTGCCAAGTCTGTTACGGTAGAGTAAAGGGGACTTGAGTGGCTGGAGAATAATTGCGGAGGGTGTTATTATGAGCACAGAGAAGACCTATTTGTGCGACGAGTACAAATTATATTTTAAAATTGAAGATGATGTCCAGATCCTTCATAATGAAGTCGAGCTGTACAATACATCATTTGTAGGAAACAACAGCTTTTGTCATGAAGAGTATATTGATGGACAGAGAGCACTTACATATTCGATTCCGGCCATGATTACGATGAATCAGTTTATCACCAAGAAGATTCACAGAGATGAACTGGTAGATATCATGTTCAGTATAACAGACCAGCTGATGTATCTGAAGGCGAATGATATGCCACTGGGAAAGGTTATCCTGAATATTGGATATATGTATTTGAATCTGGAGGATATGAGTGTACAGCTTGTATTCCTTCCGATTGATAAACCGATGGAAAAATGCAATATGGAGAAGTTCGTCAGAGATCTGATCAACAAACTTGATTTTGCAAATAAAAAAGCATCAGACTGTGGATATGAACTGATCAAGTTTTTTGATCACAATCCATCATTTTATCTGTCAGAATTCTATAAGTTTATCACAGATATGAAGAATGATAATAATGTTCATCCGGAAGATGAACAGCATTTCATTGTAAGACCGCAGATGGCAGAAGCTGTAGAGGAAAATACAGAAGCTCCGTTGCAGACAACTGTTGTATCAACTCCAAGCTTTAAGCTGGCGAAGGAAGTAAAAGATTATTCCGGAAGTGATATCGGATTCGATGATGATGAATCTGATGCAACATCAACGACAGTTCTTACAAATGCAACAAAGGGCAAACCGGGACCTGTGATCGTTAGAACCAGAACCGGTGAGCGTATCAAGATAGACAAGCCGATCTTCTGTATCGGTAAGTCGGCACAGGGTGTTGATTATCAGGTGACAGACAACAATTCCGTCAGCCGTCGTCATGCATATATCATCAACGTCAATGGCGTTTATTATCTGCGTGATAACAAATCAACCAACCACACCTACCTCGGCGGAAAGATCATCAACAGCGGCACAGACATGATGCTGATCGATGGCAGCAAATTTAAACTTGCAAACGAGGAATTCACATTCCGCGAGAAATAAACAAAATAAAAGTATCGCTTTATGATATCGAACAAATAAATGCTGGATATGATCATTTAAACAAAAGGGGCTTCGTCTTGTTTCTGACAGACGAAGCCTTTTCATATAACTATTCTGTAAGTATTTTTATCAGTAGGCAGAAAGACAACAGTGTGTAGTATGTTTAGATAGAAAAAAGAACAATATCTTTCATGTAGCAGACTTTTTTACTCTGTATAACTTCGAACTAACCTCGGTGAGCCTCGCTAAGGTCTCAGTTACGAACGTCGGTCCTTAACGAACCACCATTAGGTGGGAGTTTAGTACCGCTACGTGAGAAATAGAACGAGAGTGTTCTGCGTAGTGAAAGGGTATTGTTCTTTTTTTAAGATAAAAATTGGTGCTGTTGTCGTTCACTCGTTTATTCTTCGGAAGTGTCGGTTTCCGTAGCGTCGGCGGTTTCGGTGGCGACCATCGCCTGATCAATCTCCGTGAGGCTGTCGGATGCGATACTATAGTATTCGCCATCATCGTTGATAAGTGCTTTTACGACAACGGCATCTTTATATTCAGGATTCTCTGCATGAGAAGTGAGGATGGAGGCGATTCCGTTTGCAAACTTCTTATCGTATTCCTCTTTCTTAACATCGTTATATACGCCATTATTGACATCCTTGTTGAAATCCTCTATATATGACATGATCTCATCGTAGGATTGGTCTAAGACTGCGATCGGATAAATAGTTACATCCACATAATAATCGCCATTTTCTTTATAACTTTCAGAGACTTCATATTTTGCATTACTATAGATCGTAGTTGCAAGAGTCGTGAAAGTCTGGGTAACCTCGACAGACTTATTTGTATTCAGGTTGTAGTGCGAGATCAGCTGATTTGCCAGATTTGACAGACATTCCTGATACATAGCGAGTGCGTCGGTTTCATTTCCTTTGTTTTCTTTTATATAGTTGGTGTAATCACCTTTGTAATTGACATCGAGAAGATTTTTCACATACGACTGGTATGCAGTAGCTTTCTTCTGACCACAGCCGGTAAGTGAGATAAGACCGATCACGATCATAAGAATGGCTGTCAGATAGTTTCTTGTACGTTTCATGTTGATAAAAATTCCTCCTAACAGTTCGATTTGTATTTTCTTCGTTCAATATAGCACAAAATATGTGCTTTGTAACTAAATTAAGAAAAAATAATTGTGCAAAACAATAAGGGTGTGTTATAATCATTTCAATTGGTGTTTACAGAAAATGAGCATTTGCGCCGGAAAGCATGAGTATCACACACACATAGAAAGGGATGCCGGTAACAGATCCTGTTAAGACATCGGGCGCAGCTTAAATAATAGATTATTTTGGAGGGATTATCGTGGCAAAAGAGAACAAAGATAATTTTGATGAAACAGAAGTAAAGGCAGAGTCTACATTTAAGACTGTAACATTTGGTGGATATGATAAGAATTCGGTTGATTATTATATTGAGGAGTTAAAGGCTGACCATGAGAAGGAAGTTAATGAGTTAAAAGCAAATGTAAATAAGCTCAGCGAAGCTGTATTAAGCCTTAAGACTATGAGAGAAGTAAACCTGACAGAGTCGAATAAGACGATCGAAGGACTTAAGACTAAGAATTCCGAATATGAAAGCGAGATCGAATCCCTGAAAGAGCAGGTAAATGCTTATAAGCAGAAAGAATTCGAATCAGCAGGAAGATATGAGTCTATTTCAAGAACACTCTTAGAGGCAAGAGAGAGTGCGGATGCATTGATCGCCCAGACAAATAAAGAGTGTGAAGCTCAGCATGCAGAGATGACTGCAAAATGCGAAGCAATGGAGAAAGAGACAACAGATCGTTGCAATGCACTTGAAACAGAGACAAATGAAAAGTGCAAGCAGATGTATGATGAGACAGAAGCAACCTGTGCAAGTCTGAAGGAACAGGCTTACAGCGACAGTGAACGTACAAGAAATAAAGCACATGAAGCTGCCGAAGCATTAAGTGCAAAGACAGATTATGAGTGCAGAACTCAGAAAGAAAATGCACAGAAGGAAGCTGAAGCTATCACGAATAAAGCAACCGGCGAAGCATATGTACTCAGAAAGAATGTAAAGAAAGAGTGCGATGCAGTCAGCAAGTATATGGGTGAGTTGCTTGCAGCCTTAGATGGTGTCGTAGACGCATGTTGTGTAACAAAGGATATTGCGGATAAGGCGTTTACAGGTCTAAAGAGTGAAGCAACATCGATGGTATCATCAGACGATGAGAAAGAAGAAACAGCTGCCGGCAGTGAAGACAGCAAGACAGAGGAATAATTTTAACAGCGATATTTAAAATACATGAAACTTTTCTATGGCTGACATGGAAAAGTTTTATGTGTCTATGGGGTTGCATAAGAGAAAAGAGGGATACATTTGGAGATAGGCAAAATCAGTAATTATTCAGATTTTCTGAGCCATATTGAATATCCCGCAGTTGTATTCTGCGAGGATGGAGAAGTTTTAAGTATCAACAATGCAGCGGTAAAACTGGTCGGTAATCAGATCGATTCGATTACGATGGCACCGGATAAGTTTATGTCCAGTGATGAGTTTTGGCCGATTTTAAATGAGAAAAAAACGATCATCTGGCATCGACTTCTGCTGAATATAAATAAGAAAAAAAGACTGGTTGTAAGCGGATTTGTCAATCAGTTTGAATATAACGGAAAAAAAGCATATATGGTGCTGTTTGAACTGCGTTCCGATGTAGCAATCGGAAGTATGAGTCTGGAACGTATTATTAACCATGCAGGCATTCTGGCACTGTATCTCTACAAGCCGGACAGCAGATGGCAGACTCGTTATGTAACAAAGAATATAACGGAATTCGGATATAAAGAAGGTGACTTTTACAGTGGAGCTGTAGGCATTCGCGATATTATAGTTAAGAATGACTATGATATCCTGATCGGGAATCTCTATAAGGCGGAGAATACCGGGCATACGGATTTTGAGATGAAGGTACGTTTTGTATCGGCAGAAAGTGCGATCACTACTATGATGCTGAACTGTCATATCGTAAAGTCGCCGGACGGAGGTGCCGATGGCATTGAACTACTATTTGTAAAAGAAAAAAAGCATTCCTATGATGGGGAAAAAGGTGAATATATATTATCTGTTATGAACAAGATCAAGAGTCTTGTGATGGTAAAATCCATTAGCAGAGGACACAGCACATTGAAATACATTACACCGAATGCCAGATTGCTTGGAATGAATGTAGATGCACTTATGGCTGGAAATAAATTGACAGAAGACTATGTTCATCCGCAGGATCGCGCAAGAGTTATTCAGAATGCGAAGAATGTGTTAAAGAGTGGTGGATCTGATTATGAGGACGAGTATCGTATCGTAGATGATTATGGAAATGTCAGATGGGTTCGTTCCCAGAACAGTATCACACAGGCAGAGGATTCTTCTTATACGATCGAGTTCTTTATAACAGATATTACAGAGAACAAGAAGTTGCAGAACAGTGTAGAGGAAGCTAAGAAAGAGTATGAAGACAAGCTTTCTTACATTATGAACACGACTGTAGATGAGAATGAATATACGAGCGAGAGTATCGATAAAGACAAATGGAACAGTATTGTAAAAGCATTTGCAGGCTTAAGCGGGCTGTATTCAACGGTTGTATCTCCGGCGGGTGATCAGCTTGTAGAACCGGCAGGACCGTCTCTGCATATGGGAAGCTTTTATGATCTTTTTGAGAAACCTCAGTATAAGAGCATCATTGTGAAGTTAAATGAGGTGATCCTCCAGAACAATGTTCCGGTCATTATGGAGATGGATGATGGTATAGATGGAAGTATTATCTGCGGTGCACCGGTTAAGATCGGAGAGAAACATATCGCAACCTGGATTCTGTGCGGATATGATACAGCAGATGTTGCAAAGATGAAGAAGGTATATAAGATCCAGTGGAATATGTGCAATATCTTCTCAGAATATGCATATAATGACAAGGTTCTGTCTAAAGAAGCAGAACGGAGCAAATCTGTTGAAATGTTGTTAGAGGAAAAGATCCAGAGACAGAAGATCCTGACAGAAGCACTCAGTTCCATGGACAGCGATGATAATAAGACAATCAGCAATATTTTGGAAAGAACCGGTGATTATCTGGGCATCGATGTTATGGCGATATACTCACTGAACGAAGATCAGGAGTATATGTGCAGCCATATCTGGTCAAGGGAAAAAAGCATGTCTGCGGAAGAATATGTGGAAGAATGGCAGAAGGGTAAGAAATTCTTTGCACACAGTAAGGAAAGAACATATGACTGCATTGTAGCGGATAAGAACCATGACTTTAAGAATTTTCAGAGTAATATGGAACAGATCGGTGTAACAAGCTTTGTTGCACTCAGTATAGAGATCAATAATATTATCAGCGGATGTATCGTTATGGCGAATAACCATACGGATAAGATATGGTCAGAGGATGATATTGAATTCTCGAAGGACATTCGGAATGTCATTCAGGGTATCCTTGCCAGAATAGAAGGTGATGGTAATATCCGAATGGTAAATAAGCTTCTGGTAGATACTTATAATCATATCAAGATCGGCATCTTTATCCGTGATGAAGAGACGGGGGAGGTATTGTTCTCCAATCAGCCGTTAAATGATATGCTTGGATATGATTTTACAGGAAAAGACAGTAAGACGTTGATCCGTGATCTGAATGATACATTTAAGGGTGTGGCGACCGTACAGAAGCCGTTCCTTACTGAACGGAAAGAGGTAAGCTGGAGAAGCTATATAAGACAGTTCGACAAGATCATGGATTTATCCGAAGTCAGCATGAAATGGCTTGACGGAAGAAAGGCATCTCTTGTAATATTAAGGGATGTACAGGATTAACAGTAACCAGAAAGGGGACCAATCATGGCAAGTTCAGATATCGGTATAGATTTAGGTACCGCCAGTATATTGGTATATGTAAAAGGCAAGGGCGTTGTATTAAAAGAGCCGTCCGTAGTTGCCTATGACAGAGATACAAATAAAATAGTAGCGATCGGTGAAGAAGCCAGACTTATGCTTGGAAGAACACCGGGAAATATCGTAGCAATCCGCCCGCTTCGTCAGGGCGTTATATCGGACTATACAATAACAGAAAAGATGTTAAAGTATTTTGTTCAGAAAGCAGTAGGCAGAAGTTACTTTGGAAGACGACCTCGTATCAGCGTATGTGTGCCTTCACAGGTAACAGAGGTTGAGAAGAAAGCAGTAGAGGACGCAACTTACGCAGCAGGTGCAAGAGACGTGTCTATCATAGAAGAACCGGTGGCAGCAGCAATCGGAGCAGGAATTGATATCTACAGACCATGTGGCAACATGATCGTTGATATCGGTGGCGGAACTTCGGATATCGCTGTTATATCTCTGGGCGGTCCGGTTGTAAGTGCATCCATCAAGGTTGCCGGAGATGATTTTGATGAAGCAATCGTACGTTTTATGAGAAAAAAACACAATCTTCTGATCGGTGAGAGAACTGCAGAGGAGATCAAGATCAAGATCGGTACATGTTTTAGAAGACCTGAGAATATCACACTGGATATCCGCGGAAGAAATCTTGTAACCGGACTTCCGAAGACAGTTACCGTAACCTCAGATGAGACAGAAGAAGCACTCCGAGAACCTGCATCACAGGTATGCGAGGCTGTTCATTCCGTTCTGGAACGTACTCCGCCTGAACTGGCAGCAGATATTGCTGACAGAGGTATTGTATTAACCGGTGGAGGAGCTTTGCTTCATGGACTGGAGGAGCTTCTGGAAGAAAAGACAGGAATTACAACCATGACTGCCGAAGATCCGCTTCGTGCAGTTGCTATCGGAACAGGAAAATATATCGAATTACTCAACAGTAAGAAAGAGTAACGCAGGAGACTTGTTGTGATAAAAGAAGGTTATGTTGAAAAAGTTATCTATAAAAATGACGACAATGGCTACGCCGTTTTCACTGTAGAGGGTGAAGACGGCGAAGACATTTTTGTCGGAACCCTTCACGGTGTCAGTGAGGGAATCTATATATCTGCGGAAGGGGAATATGTCAATCATCCCCAGTATGATCTCCAATTCAAATTTAATTCTTATGAAATAAAAATGCCGGATGATATGATAAGTATAGAACGATATCTGGGTTCCGGTATCATAAAGGGTGTCGGTGAGGCACTGGCAAAACGTATCGTTAAAAAATTCAAGATGGATTCTCTGCGCATAATTGAAGAAGAACCGGAACGACTGGCGGAAGTTAAAGGTATCTCGGAACGAAAAGCAAGAGATATCGCTGTTTCTTATAATGAAAAGAAAGAGATGCAGGATGCGATTATTTTCCTGACCGGATATGGAATATCAATCAATCTGGCGGTAAAGATCTTCAATGAATATGGACAGGAGATGTATAAGATCATCCGGTCAAATCCGTATAAGATTGCAGAGGACATAAACGGTGTCGGATTTAAGACGGCAGATGAGATCGCGGAGCGAATGGGGATCAGCAGTGACTCGGATTTTCGTATCCGCGCGGCACTGTTATATACATTGTTAAATGCGAGCCAGCTCGGACATATGTATCTTCCGAAGCAGATGCTGGTGGCAAAGACCTATTCGCTCTTGGTTGCTGACAATGTACCATATAATGAAGAACTGGAAGATGAGATCGGAAGCCAGATTATAGAACTTCAGATGACGGGTAAGGCGATCGTAAAGGAGCTTGCCGGAGATGTTACTGCTGTCTATGCGGCGGCAAATTATTATATTGAACTGAATTCGGCGAGGATACTGTCAGATATCGATCTTGATTTCACATCAGAGGATCGACCGTTGGATAAGATGCTTGCGCAAATCGAGGAAGCAGAGAAGATCACACTGGAAGAAAAACAAAAACTTGCGATCAAGAATGCGGTCAACAATGGTGTGGCAGTGATCACAGGTGGACCGGGTACCGGTAAAACAACAACGATCAATGCCATGATCAAGATGTTTGAGAAGCTGAATTTGGAACTACTGCTTGCGGCACCGACCGGACGCGCGGCAAAGAGAATCACCGAGGCAACCGGATATACGGCACAGACGATCCATCGCCTGTTGGAGCTGTCCGGTGGCGGGATTGATGAAGAAGGCAACCGCTCTGCTTATACATTTGTAAGAAATTCAAATAATCCGTTAGAAGCGGATGTGATCATAATAGATGAGATGTCAATGGTAGACAGCAGTCTGTTCTACAGCCTGTTGCAAGCAATCATGCCGGGAACCAGGCTGGTACTGGTAGGAGATTCCAATCAGCTTCCATCGGTCGGACCGGGCAATGTATTAAAGGATATCATTCGTTCGGGGGTATTCTCTGTAACGGTGTTGGACAAGATATTCCGACAGGGTGAGAATAGTGACATTATTACGAATGCCCATTTGATCAATGCGGGAAAGCAGCTCGAGATTAATAATAAGAGCAGGGATTTCTTCTATATTCCAAGACAGGGATCACAGGATATCATTGCGGAATTGAAGCATTTGATCTTAGACAGTTTGCCGGGCTTCTTTCAGGTTGACCCGATGAATATCCAGGTGCTTACTCCGATGCGTAAGTATGAGCTGGGTGTCGAGAATCTGAATAAACGATTGCAGGAGATCTTGAATCCTTCGAGCAGAAGCATACCGGAGAAAGAGAAAAATGATATTGTATTCCGTAAGGGTGACAAGGTCATGCAGATCAAAAATAACTATAAGCTGGAGTGGAAGATCATGGATGCAAAGGACCGTTTTGTGAAGGAAGAAGGCGTAGGTGTATTTAACGGAGATGTTGGTTTTATAAAAGAAATCGATGAATTCGATCAGAAGATTGTTGTTGAATACGACGACGGAAGACTGGTAGATTACCTTTATTCCCAGCTTGATGAACTGGAACATGCTTATGCCATCACGATACATAAATCACAGGGAAGTGAATATCCGGTCGTAGTGATTCCACTTCTTACAGGACCGGCAAAGTTGTTGAACCGGAATCTGCTCTATACGGCAGTTACGAGAGCCAGAAAGGGTGTTGTGATCGTAGGCAATATCGGTCTGGTTAAGACAATGATCGATAATATCGACGAACAGAAGAGGTATACAACATTTGCTGAACGACTGGCAGAACTGGCATAAATTCAGAGTGATAAAGGGGGATAAAATATGCGGGAACAGAATATGTGGAACCGGACGCTTATGGATCTTGTATTTCCAAGGAGATGTCCGATCTGTGATGCAGTTATGGCATATGGCGAACAGGGCATCTGTAACCGGCATAAGACGCTGCCATATGTGACCGGACCGGTCTGTATGAAATGCGGGAAGGAGCTTTCGGAAGCTGAACAGGAATATTGTGAAGACTGCAGGCGACACACCAGAAGCTTCGAGCGGGCATATCCGGTCTTTCGTTATGAGGAGCCGGTTGCATCCAGTGTGCTTGCTATTAAATATCATAATAAACGGGAATATGTGGATTATTATGGCAACCTTCTGGCAGAACGTCTCAGAAAAGCAGGGGTTGCAGACCGGATACAGATTATTCTTCCGGTGCCGATACATAAGCGCAGAAGAAAGAAACGTGGCTATAATCAGGCTGAGCTTTTGGCCGAGGTGGTAGGACGACAGCTTCATCTTCCGGTAGATAAGACGCATTTGCTCCGGGTATCAGAGACAGCACCGCAGAAGGAATTATCTCCGCTTGAACGCGCTAATAATATTAAACAGGCATTAGAAGTTAAGATGCTTCCGGCGGAATGGAAGACAGTGTTATTAATAGATGATATCTATACGACAGGGGCAACGGTGCAGGCATGTACAGAAGCCTTGCAGGAGGCCGGAGCGGAACAGATCTACGTCGGTGTGATATGCATAGGAGAAGGCCGATGAGAGGACTTGGCTTATAGTCGGTTCTGTGATAGAATAAATGATATCTGCGGATATTTAAAAGAATCGGCAGGAGAAATATACAGAAATGGAAAAGGCGTATCAGCCGGGGTGAGAGATGAGATTTCGTCCGTGTATCGATATACATAATGGAAAAGTAAAACAGATCGTTGGCAGCAGCCTTCAGGATGAAGGCAATACTGCGAAGGAGAATTTTGTATCTGAGTATGACGGGGCTGCATTTGCAAGGATGTATAAGGCTGCCGGGCTACATGGTGGACATATCATTTTATTGAATCCTGCGGGGAGCGGGTACTACGAAGCGGACTGCCATCAGGCAGAGCTGGCGCTTACGGAATATCCGGGAGGGCTGCAGATCGGCGGCGGAATCAATGCCGAGAATGCCGGACGGTTTCTTGATATGGGAGCATCCCATGTGATCGTCACATCCTATGTCTTTAAGAATGGTGAGATCAACTACGATAATCTGACTGCGATCAGACGGGCAGTCGGAAAGGAACATTTGGTGTTGGATTTAAGCTGTAGAAAACGCGAGGACGGATACTACATTGTGACAGATCGCTGGCAGAAGTTTACAAATGTGAAGATAACAACAGATACATTGGACATGCTTTCCGATTATTGTGATGAATATCTGATCCATGCTGTAGATGTGGAAGGTAAGGCATCCGGTATAGAGATGCATATCGCAAAGCTTCTTGGAGATTGGGGCAGAATACCTGTAACTTATGCAGGTGGTATTGCATCATTTGATGATCTGGATAAGCTCCGTGTGTTGGGGAAGAGTCGAATTGATTTTACGATAGGCAGTGCACTTGATATTTTTGGAGGCCATATGAAGTATCAGGACGTTTTGCAGTATTCAGATCAGTAATGAAGTGTTGAATGAACATGATTCATGAGATAGAGTTATATGTACAGTTGAGAAGGAAGGTACATAGCAATATAGAAAACATGGAGGGACAATAAGACATGAGAAAAATGAAGAAGGTTGCAGTTATGTGCCTGACAGCAGCGATGACGATGTCGTTGCTTGCAGGCTGTGGCGGAGCAAAGAAGGATACCGATGGTTCGACTTCTGAGACAGAAGTGACAACAGAGGTATCAACCGAAGAAGAGACAACCGAAGCTACGACCGAAGAAGCAACAACAGAGGAGGAGCTCGGGGTGTCAGACGGCGATAAGGTGATCAATATCAACTTTGATGATAAAGATACCGATGGTTTCCATACTTATACAAATGGTGGAAATGAAGAAATGACCAATGAAGATGGAGAACTTCGTATCAATATTAAGAAGACGGGAAGCGTAGACTATGCGAACCAGATCTATTATGATGGATTCCGTCTGTATCAGGGTTGTGTCTATGAATATTCCTTCGATGTCCGTTCTGATCTGGAACGTACGATTGAATGGAGATTACAGATCAATGGTGGAGATTATCATGCATACACCAGTGATGTGATCACGATCGGACCGGAGACACAGCATATCACAGCACAGTTTAAGATGGAGGAGGATTCCGATCCTGCACCAAGACTTTGCTTCAACATGGGAAAACAGGAAGGTATGACCGGAGATGAAGCAGAGCATAATATTTATTTTGATAATATTTTATTAGAGGCAGTTGACGCTTCCGGTGCACAGCAGGTAGAAGCAACACCTGATCCTATGGCTATCAATGTGAACCAGGTGGGCTACATGACCGGTGACTCCAAGGTCGCTACCGTGATCGGAAAAAATGCGAAATCATTTGAAGTAATTGATGTGGCATCAGGAAAATCTGTATATTCAGCAGATCTGCCGGAAGAAGCTACCTACGATCCACCATCAGAGATGTTCTGTAAGCAGGCGGATTTCTCATCCGTAAAGGATGCAGGAACCTATAAGATCAAGACAGATGATGGAGAAGAATCAGTGGAATTCAAGATCGGTGACGACATTTACGGAGATCTGTATAAGGATGTCGTGCTGATGCTTTATAATCAGCGTTGCGGTGTGGAGCTTGATAGCAGCATTGCAGGTGAATTTGCACATCCTGCCTGCCATACAGGTGAAGCGGTTGTATACGGAACAGATAAGAAGATCGATGTAACAGGCGGCTGGCATGATGCCGGTGATTATGGACGCTATGTTGTATCAGGTGCAAAGACAGTACAGGATCTGTTCTTAACATATGAAGACAATGGATATAAGGCAGATGACATCGGTATTCCGGAGAGCGGAAACGGTGTGCCGGATGTCTTAGATGAAGCAAGATTTGAGCTGGATTGGTTGCTCAAGATGCAGGATGCAAATGGTGGTGTATATCACAAGGTAACCTGTGATGTATTCCCTGAGACAGTTATGCCGGAAGAAGAAACCGCACAGCTGATCGCATGTCCGATCTCAAATACAGCGACCGGAGATTTTGCGGCTGTTATGGCAAAGGCTTCAGTTCTTTATAAAGATTACGATGCGGATTTTGCAGCAAAATGTCTGGATGCATCAAAGAAGGCATATGAATACCTGAGCGGTAATATGGATGCTTACGGATTCTCAAATCCGGACGATATCGTAACAGGTGAATATCCGGATACGATCTTCCGTGATGAGACGATCTGGGCAGCGGTAGAATTATATGCAGCAACTGGAGATGCTTCCTATAAGAAGGCTGCCGATGCGATCATTGAGGGTAGTGATATCGTAAACTATGGACTTGGATGGGCAGATGTCGGATATTACGCTCTGTATGACTACATCAAATATGACGGCGGTTCTGCCAAGGCAAACGAATTGTTCTTCAATGAAGTAGATAAGACCGTAGATCAGATTAAAGACAACGGTTTCGGTGTATGGGTATCACCAACCAAGACATTTGCATGGGGAAGCAATATGAACATTGCAAATAAAGGAATGTTACTTCTGATGGCAAATAAGCTTAAGCCAAATGCAGATTATGTAAAATATGCTTCATACCAAAGAGACTATCTGCTTGGAAGAAATGCAGTCGGCTACTGTTATGTAACAGGCTATGGTACAAGAACTCCGCTTCATCCGCACCACAGACCATCTCAGGTATTAGAGGTAGCAATGCCGGGTATGTTAGTAGGTGGCGCAGACAGTAATCTGGAAGATCCATATGCAAAGGCTGTTCTTCTGGGCAAAGCACCGGAGAGCAGATATGCAGACAATGCGCAGTCATTCTCCTGTAATGAGGTGACGATCTATTGGAATTCTCCGATGATCTATCTGATGTCAGGACTTGGCAACACGAAATAAACACACAAAATAACACACACATAAATAGCACAGCCGATCGGAATAACTGTTCGGCTGTAGCTGGTATAAGAGAGTTTTCATTATGGACAAAATAAAGAAGTTATTAGAAAAAGAAATTGTCAGATATGTAATAGCAGGCGGGGCAACTACGGTTGTAAATATTGTATCTTTTTATCTGCTGCGTCTGTTTACCGATTTGTCAAGAAGCGTAGCGAATATCATAGCTATATCACTGGCGATTTTATTCGCATTCTTTGCAAATAAGTTTTTTGTGTTCACAGAGAGCAGTAAAAAAGATGCAGGAACGCTGATACGGGAATTTATCTCCTTTGTCGGAACAAGGCTTCTCGCGATGCTGGTTGAAGTTGTCGGCATGAATCTGTTATGTGATTCGTTTCGTTGCAATGAATTTATATCGAAGATCATTGTTCAGTTCTTTGTAGTCATGATCAATTATATATTCGGTAAGTGCTTTGTCTTTAAGAAAGAAAAAATGTCAATCCGGATATTTATGAGAAGAAATTATCTTATCCTGCTTGCGGGAGTGATCCCTGCGTGCTTCCTTTTAGGGGTATGGATCGCGGAAAAGATCGGACCGTTTGGAGGAAACAGTCTGACGATGGTAGACAGTCTTCATCAGTATCTTCCGTTTTTCTCAGATTATTATGACAAGTTAAAGAATGAAGGCAGTCTGTTCTATACATGGGATATCGGACTTGGAAGTAATATGTTGGCGATCATCGCATATTATATTGCATGTCCGATCAATTTCCTTGTTGTATTATTCAAAAGAGAACATATCTATATAGCAATGAGTTTGTTCATCGGAATCAAGATCGTACTTTCCGGTATGTCATTTGCATATTATATGCGTGAGAAATGCAGGAATTATAAGACATATGATGCTGCAATCCTGATCTTCTCAACGGCATATGCGATCAGTAATTATGTGATCGGATATTCATGGAATCTGATGTGGATGGACTGTATCATGATCCTTCCGCTCATCATGGCAGGCTTTGAGCGTATGACAGAGAGTGGGGATTATAAGCTCTATGTTCTGTCTTTGTTCTATGCGCTGATGTGTAACTATTATATGAGTTTTATGATCTGTATCTTCCTCGTTATGGTCTTTCTGCTGACGAACCATAAGAGTGTGAAGAGATTCTTTACCGATGGCTTCCGATTTGCCGGATGCTCTCTGCTGGCAGCGGGTATGTCGGCATTTCTGTTAATCCCTGCATATCTGGGATTGAATACAACAGCGTCGGCGACCAGAGTATTTCCGAAATGGGAATGGTATGGAAGTATATGGGATCAGATCAAACAGCTGTTTTATCTGACGAAGCCGATCAAGAACCAGCAGTTTGACGGCGGCCTGAACATTTATTGCGGAACGATCTGTTTTGTTCTGGTATTTGTCTATCTGTTTAACCGGAACATTAAGCTGTGGGATAAGATAAAGAATGTGATCATTCTGGTAGTGATCTTTGCAAGCTTTAATAATAAGCTGTTGAATTATATCTGGCATGGCTTTCATGATCAGTACGGAATTCCGAACCGATTCTCATTCCTGTTCATTTTCCTGATGCTTGCCATGTGCTGTGAGGTGCTTCTGCTTCTGGATAAGAAAGATACCTTTGCGGTACTTCTGGCTGTAGCGTTTGGATATGGTTTCCTGATCTTATCCTATAAGAAGTGTACGATTGAGCGTCAGACCCTGATCTGGACTGAGATATTCCTGACGGTATATGCATTGTTAATACTGGCATTTACCCTGACAAAGGGAGTCTGGCGGAAGCTTGTCATATATGTACTGACCATAGTCTGTCTGGTAGAGACGGTCACAAATGGAATTAAGGGATATGACAGCAACGGATATGTCGATATCAGCCAGTATTTTGGCATGGAATCATCTATGAATCAGGCGATCGATACACTGGACTGTAAGGATAAGGCATATAGGGTAGAGCTGATGAATACAAAGATCGTAGATGAGCCTACTTATTATAATCTTAAGAGCGTCTGTCTGTTCGGATCGACAGTGTCCGCTGATCTGGTCGATATGATGCATGACCTTGGATATTACACAGGCGCAAATGAATTCCTGTTCGACGGCGGTAACACCTTATCCAATTCATTACTGGGTGTGCGTTATTTGTTACAGAGAGAGGGCGAATATAATTATTTTGATGTCAACTATGTAACAGATGTAGACGGAGTGAACATATATGAAAATCCATATGCGTTAAGTCTTGGCTACATGGTAAATAATGACCTGTTAGATTATGATGGTACGATCGGTAACATGTTCGATACCTTAAATCAGTTCGTGAAGCTGTCAACCGGTGTGCCGGGTGTATTCTCACAGTTATATCCGGAAGTAACGATGTACAGTGATAACTGCGAGCTGTCACATGATAGTGATACCAGCGAGTATTATTCCTATACAAGAACGGACAACAGTAAGTGCGATTTCCAGCTGAGCTTTGATGTGACGGACGAGTCCGCAGATATCTATATTCTGGCAAACAGCTCCGGTATCAATAAGGTAAGGATCTATGTAGACGGAGAGGAACAGAATTATGAGAGACTTCAGAACCAGACTTACCATGTCGGACATCTGGTTCAGGGACAGACCGTAACGGTTGAGTATTGTTTCCAGAGTTCACAGGCGAACAGCGGAAGTGCCAGACTGGTCGTATCTTCCTTTAACTGGGATTCCTTCTTACAGGCATATGATATATTAAGTGCTCAGCAGATGCTGGTTGGTAAAATGGAAGATGGTTATGTGAAAGGATATATGGCGATCGACTATCCGGGACTGCTGTTTACATCCATCCCATATGATAAGGGCTGGACAGCTTATGTAGATGGCAAGAAGTATGAGATCGATACGGTAGGAAATGCTTTCATAGCCTTGAAGCTTGCGACCGGAGAGCATGTGGTCGAGTTCAGGTATTTCCCACCGGGCTTGAAGCTTGGACTGATTCTTACATTTGCATGCTGGATCTTGTTCGGATTCTTATGCGGAAGAACACAGCTTCAGAATCGCCTGGAAGGTGCGGCATCCGGCAAGCGGAGACGCAGAAGTCGGTCAGGTGAAATCTCCGATGTAGAGCCATCAGATATAATAGAGGCATCAAAGGATGATGAGAGGCTTCCGGAGTCTGTACGGAATGAAGCTGAACCGCCGACAGATGATGATTATTACAAGCATGTAGATGAGATCCTTAAGGATGTATTTGACGATGACAAGAAGTAGAGATCGGGAATCTGAGCATCTGCAAGGTGACCGTTTGAAGGCTGTAGATCGGATGTATAACATAGATAAAAAATGAGTGGCGTACATCCGGTAAATTTGTTTATATCTGACATATTATAAAAAGAAACAGAATAATATTGTTAGTTATATATAGTAAAAAATATCAAAAAAAGCCTATAGATTTTATGAAAAATCTATAGGTTTTTTTATCATCTCGTTGACCTTAACATTCATTTATAATATAATAACATGTGGAGTCAAAGTATTAGATTCAAAAAAGTAGAAATAGAGGTGCATCAATGGAGAAAATTAAGGAGTTGGGTTGGAAACCGGTCGCAGCAGCCGGTGCGGTACTTGGCCTTCTGGCTGGTATCTTAGGTGTTGCAGGGGTAGGAGCGGGTGCTCTGATCGTTGGAATACTTGCTGCGATTGTAACATTTGGAGGCTTGTTTATCGTCTGCGGTGACAGTGCCGGAGGCAATGGTGGCAAGGGGGATAAATATAAGAAATTATTTATGAACCTGCCAATCGGATTTGCGCAGGCAAAGATCATAGAAGATCCTGTAAACGGAACCAGTTATCAGATCGTAGATGCAAACGAGATCTTTGGCGAGTACTTCAAACTCGATGTTAGTGATTACACCGGCAAGAACCTGAAGGAGAGCAAGATTGAAGTTCTTCAGGATATCAATGCATGGTTCACGGCATATAATAACTCCGGAACAAAAGAAGGAGATCTGATGGATGTCGAGATCACGATGGAATCCCTTCAGAAGGTATTCAATACCGTAATGTATAAGTCAGAAGCAGATTACATTAACATGGTCGTTATCGATATCACAGATCAGAAAGATACAGAGAACAAATTGTCCAAGGCAATTGTTGATGCGAATGCAGCCTATAAGACACAGGCTGAGTTCCTTGCAAATATGAGCCATGAGATCCGTACACCTATCAATGGTATTCTGGGTATGCTCCAGCTTACATTGATGGCAGATGATCTTCAGGCAGATTACAGAGATAATCTTGTAACCGCAAAGAACTGTGCGGATACATTGCTCCGACTGATCAATGATATTCTTGATATCAGTAAACTGGAAGCAGGAAAATACAAGATCAAAGAAGAAACATTTGATATCAAGCAGGCGATCGAGGAGACGGTTGCTGCACAGGTACCACTTGCAAATAATAAGGGGTTACAGCTCGACTGTTCATTTGGAAACAATATTCCAAAGCTGGTAAAGGGCGATGGACAGAGAATTCAGCAGGTATTAAACTGCCTGTTATCAAACGCGATCAAGTTCACCTCCGAAGGAAGTGTCCGTGTTAAGATCGCATCCATGGATATGGAAGGGGAAAATAAAGTTAAGATCCGTATGGCGGTTGCAGATACCGGAATCGGTATTTCAGAAGCAAACATGAGCAAGCTGTTCATCCGTTTCAGTCAGGTTGATTCTTCTGATACAAGAAGATACGGCGGATCAGGACTTGGACTTGTAATCACAAAGCAGATCGTTGAACTGATGGGTGGTAACATTCAGGTTCAGAGTAAAGAAGATATTGGTTCTACTTTCATCGTAGAAGTACCTATGAAGGTTGTAAAGGCATCTGATGATGCATTAGAAGAGGTTGAAAAGGAAGAAGAACCGGCAGTATTCTCAATCAATGCACACAGCAAAGCAAGAATCCTTGTAGCAGAGGATGAACCGGTTAATCAGCAGGTAATCGGTAAGCTGCTTGGTATGGCAGGCTTCTCTTATGATATTGCAGAGAATGGTCAGAAAGCAGTTGAACTCTTCAAGCAGAAGATTTACGATGCCGCTTTATTCGATGTACAGATGCCTGTTATGGATGGTATCGCAGCTACGCAGGAGATCCGTGAGATCGAGCAGAAGGAAAAGAGAAAGAGACTTCCAATTATCGCAGTAACGGCGAGAGCGATGTTCGGCGATAAGGAACGAATCCTTGAGAATAAACTGGACGATTACATAGCTAAGCCATACAATCTGAATGATGTTGTTGAGACATTAAATAAATATATTGATGATTAACGTAAGGGGGTCATTTGAAAATGGCAGGTAATTTTTTTCAGAATGCATTTGAAAAGACAAAGTCATTAGCCAATCAGGCAGTTGACAGTACAAAATGTGCTGCACAGAAGACGAAGATAAAAGGTAAGATCTCATCTGAGAATTCAAATCTTGACAGAATCTATACAGAGATCGGAAGATATTATTACAATCTGAATAAGGAAGAAGCACCGGAGGAGATCAAGCATCTGTTCGACAGCGCTGCAAAGGGCCTGGAGAATATCGCAGCTCTGGAGAAAGAGTACAGAGAAGTAGAGGAACAGGAACACCGTATTATGAACAGTGGCAACCAGTATCAGCAGACGCCACCACAGGGTATGTATAATCAGCAGATGAACGGAATGCCGCCACAGGGTATGTACAATCCACAGATGAACGGAATGCCACCACAGGGCATGTATAATCCGCATATGAACGGAATGCCACCACAGGGCATGTACAATCAGCAGATGAACGGAATGCCACCACAGGGCATGTACAATCCACAGATGAACGGAATGCCACCACAGGGCATGGCACCACAGATGAACGGAATGCCACCACAGGGTATGGCGCCACAGATGAATGGAATGCCGCCACAGGGCATGGCACCACAGACGAATGAGATGCCACCGCAGCAGAATGTCGCACCTGCACCACAGGCAGAGCCTGTACAGGAATCCGCACCGGCAGCTGCACCTACATCCCAGCCGGAAGCAGTTCCACAGAACGAAGAAAATGTTTAAATAAAAAACAGACATAAAAACACAGCCCCCATATAGCCAGGTTAGTTATATGGGGGCTGTGTTCGTTAATTTGTTGTTTCTGTTGTCGTTGATTCTTCGGTTGGTAATACTGCATCTCCGGGAGGATTTCCATCTTCCCATTCACAATCCGGAAGTTCCCCAATTACTGTTTCGGTATAAGCTATATCTGCCTGTAAAACATGTTCATAGGATTTGTAGGTTGTATAAATGAAACAAAAGGATGCAGTGATAACTGCAATAATAATTATATATGCGGTATATCGGATGCAGGCGGATACGGATAAGTCTTTTTCCAGATCTTTCCCATCTTTTGAAGAAAGATATAAAATCACCTGATCTTTTGGTTCCCCAAATTCTTGTCTTAATGTAGTTGATGTAATAACAGCACCTGTCTCGGCATATTCCTCTATCGTAGAATGGATATCCGACAGAAAACGGCGTTCCACCTTACGATATACAGGAAGTGTTCGTTTTATATCATGTAAATAACGCTTAACTGCACGTTGTTCCTGCTTATTCATGGATTTTCTCATCTCCTGTATAGTTTAAAATATTGTTGATCGCCTCGTGTGTTTCCCGGTAATCTTTTAACAGAAGCTCTAAGCGCTTTTTACCCGAAGCTTCCAGATGATAGTATACACGCATTAGACGTTTCCCGGCAGGCATCTTATAATCAGAAATCAAGCCTGCATCAATTAATTTGTATAGTGCCGGATACAGTGATCCTACAGGTATATCCATAACACCATTTGTCTGTTCCTTTAAAATCTGAGTTAATTCATATCCATAATAGTCTCTCAGACTTAACAGATACAGAACCATAAGTTCAACAGATCCCCTCCTGAAATTACTTTTGTTGTTGTCCATAGCAACACCTCACTCATATTCCGAACCTTTTATACACATTAGTAATGTTGTGCGTTCCCGATAAAGACTCATGCAGATATTATAACATAGGTTTTTCAGATGTAAAGCATAAAACATATAGAGGTAATCGATATATCGAAAAACGATAGTTAGATAACCTAAAATTATGTTGACAAATAAATATTATTAATCTAATATAGTGCGTATAATGATATAGGGATTTATGAGCATGCAAATTATATCTAACAAAGTAGTCATTATTTAAAAGTTTTATGTAAAGGAGTGGAAAACGTGATAAAGAAATTTTTATCAAAGGCAATTCTTACAGCTGCAATTATTGGCTGTATTGGTGGCGCAGGTGTTATGAATGTATCTGCTGGAACTGTTACATTAGATGTTACATCGTCTAATGTATCAGGAATGGTTCCGAAAGATCCATATTCCAAGATGACAACAAAAAGTGATGCAGAGCAGTCTTTTTATATTACGTTAAACAACACTTAGTAATGGTCCTTCGCTTTATTTTACTTCATATAATGCGAATCATAAAAAGGTTTCGGGTGCATTAAAGTATGAAAAAATAAGTTTGGGAAATACAAGAAGTAAAGACTATAGTGCAAAAGTGTATAAGAATAAATCATATTATGTATACGCATTAGCGCCGTCCGGATATGGTAATGTGAGGGGGATTGGAAGATACTGTCCATAAAATAAATAGTAAATATAAAAAGATTATATATTAATTATACAGACCTGTGTAGAAAAGCATAGGTCTGTATAGTATGGAAATAAGGAGAATGGCTATGAAAAATATTCTTTTGGTTATTGTGACTATTCTTGTAGGATGGAGTATGTGTAGCTGTGGGGTGACATCAGAAAAGGAAAAAACAGAAACTGTGCAGAATGGGAAAAATGACAATATATTTCCCACAGAATATAAATATGAATCAAAGGAGTTAACAATTGATATAGAACATATACATCCCAATAATGCAAAATTTAATAATGGAATAAGTCATATGGCTGATCTCGATTATGAGAAGATAGGACGTATGATTATGCCGGATGATGGAACTAATACAATAAATACAGAAGAGGAATGTATACTTAGTAATAAAATGACAGATGATGCGTATGATCAAATTTATTCATGGGGGATAGATGCATGTTCGTATGATACAGTAAAGAGTAGCATATTAAACGCGTGTGTTCGAGATGATAAAAAATATGATGATTTTAATTTAGATAAATATACCGTGGAAAAAGTATTTTCCTTTGGGAATGTAGAGCAGGCAAGACAAGATATTGTTAACAGTTTTGCAAATTGTGGAATTGATCTCAGTACAGATTTTTCTTATGAAGTATATTATCTGGATCATGTAACACTTCAGTCAGAAGAAGAACATATAGATATAGATGGAAATATTCAGGCAGATCAATATAAAAAGGATTGGTCAGATCAGGATGATACGTATTTATTTTATTTTCATAAGATCTATTGTGGACTTCGGGATTTCCAGAAAAATGTATATGCTGATGAGACTGCTGAGGATCGGAATGCACAGTTAACTGTTATGTATAATAAGGATGGGATTATTTCGTTTAATCTTCAAAATTTGTATTTATATGAAAATAGCGGAGAGCCAGTGGCGTTAATGGAATTTGACGATATTATGAATGTGGTAAAAAATTATTATGAAAATATTGTTGATGGAGTCGAAAAAAAAGTTATTTCTGCAGAATTAATAGTAGACTCTGAAAAAAGTAGCAAAGATGCAAAAAAATTAATTCCTGTTTGGGCGTTTGGCATTGAGGAAACTCCGGAAGGTGAATCGACCTCTCGTTATGAACTTAGAGTGAATGCTGAGACTGGAGCAATTATTATACAATAAGGATGAGAAAATGGAAGCATTTTGTGGTTATTTAAAAGTAGATTTGCGACGTGCATTTATTACATGGAAAAATCCGATTACTATTATTCTGATTTATGTAGCGCTGCTTTATAATAAAAATATGGAGACAGATATTATTGGATGGGTTTCATCTGTAAATCAAGTAGTATTAATTGTGATTGCTTTGGCATTAGCATCTGTACCATACGCATCCAGTTATGTAGAGGATGTATCACATAAGTATAAGCGGCAGATGATTCTCAGGGGAGATGGAAATACATATATTTATTCCAGAGTTATAGTAGTCTTTTTGTCAGCATTTGTTGTTTTCTTTGTAGCGTTTATTATAGCAGGAATTACCTTTTATTTCTATCTTGGAATTCCAGATTACAAAGCAGACAGCATAGAACATATTAAAATAGCAAAATCAGCATATTATTTGCTAATACTGAAAGGAAAATATTTGTTATATTTTCTGGCATGTACGATCCATCTGTCTTGTCTGGCAGGAATTATGGCACTTATGGGATTGCTGATCTCTCAGTTGATTCATAATCAGATGGCTGTATATGGCTTTCCAATCGTTTTTATATATTTGCAGGATGTCTTTGTACAGAGACTATTTGGCTGGGAGAAAGGCAGTACGATCTCATTAAACTGGATGGGAGTGGCACTTCTTGATATATCCAATCCGGGGCAGTCTGCTTTTGTCTACTATACGGAGATTCTTAGTTATTTTATTGTATTGCTTTATGGAATTCGTTATTTGAATCAGAGGGATTGGAATGAGTAAGATTAGATTTGTCCTGCGTGGAGCATGGCAGGATTGTATATTAAAATTAAGATCATTTCGGTATATCAGCGCATTTGTAATGGTACTGGGATTGGCGGCAGCCGTTACTTCCGGTATCGATCGACTGGTTGACCGGGTTGGTGAGGGCGTTACGATTTGGATGGTTCCGCATATTTACAGTAATGTATTTTTTGCTACCTTTTATGGTCTGGTTATCTGTTATCTGTTTTCAGATGTTCCCTTTTTCAATCAGAAAGAATTGTTCTCTATTGTCAGACAGGGAAGACCATGCTGGTATCTGAGAAAGATAGTGTCCATGCTATTATCTACATTCATATTTACCATGATTTCTTTTGCAATATGTATATTGGTATTTGTACCGCATATATCATTTCAGAAGGACTGGGGTAAGATGATATATACGATGGCATATAGTGGAAATCTGTACGCTTATAATATCATGACACAGCCATCGCCGGTGATAATCAGCAAATACACTCCGCTTGAAGCTATGTTGTTGTGTTTCCTTATGGTATGGCTAATATCAATTATGATAGGACTTTTGATGTTTACGATCAGTATTCTGGTAAATCGTGTAGCTGCACTTAGTATAATGGCAGGAATCGCATTAGTTAGTCTTTCAGATGGTGTGTTCTTTACTGTGAAATGGCTTCCGTATATTACGATATTTTCCTGGTATCGCTTGTCAACTTATGGTGAGCAGTTGTTTCTTGACTGGAACTATCCCGAACTATCGGAATATCAATGGATCATCGCATGTATTCTTGTGATTTCATTTATTGTATCGATGATAAGGATCTGTTACATCGAGTTTGACTGGGTAAGGGAAGATTGAGAGGTAAGAATATTATGATAGAGATAAAAGATGTTACGAAGAAATTCAAAGATCAGACAGTATTAGATGGAGTAACGCTGACTTGTCCGACAGGTGAGATTACAGGAATTATCGGACATAACGGATCAGGAAAATCTGTATTATTCAAATGTATCTGCGGCCTTCTGTATGCTGACTCCGGGGAAATCCGGGTAGATGGTCAGGAAATGAAGCGTGGAGGAAAAATGATTCAGGATGCAGGCGTTATCATTGAGAATCCTTCATTTCTGGAAAATGAAACAGGTTTTAAGAATCTGGATTATCTGTACTGTATCGCACATAAAAGAGATAAGGAACAGGTACGGCAGGTTCTGAAAAAGGTTGGGCTGGATCCGGCACTGAAAAAGAAAGTGAAGAATTATTCACTTGGTATGAAACAGCGTCTGGCAATTGCGCAGGCGATTATGGAAGATCCCCATATCCTGATACTGGATGAACCAATGAATGGTCTGGACAGTCATGGAGTAGACGATATGCGTGCTGTTTTTATGCAGGAAAAGCAGAAGAATAAGACGATCCTGATTGCCAGTCATAATAAAGATGATATAGATCTTTTGTGCGATCATGTATACCGGATGGAGAACGGCAAACTGCAAAAGATTCGGTAGCGAGAAGCATATCTGAGACTTTAAAAGCAAAATTTAAGATTTGATATATACCAGATGCAGAAAGATATATGATAAAATAAGATATCAATTTCATATTGATCACAGAGGGACGTGTAAAGGCGAATTATATGAAAGGGAGAAAACATGAAAAAAGCGTTTAAATGTTTAATGAGCAGCATATTGATTTTGGCTATGGTGGTAACAACAGGTATCAGCAGTAAAGCCGCAGAGTTTAAGGATGGAGCTGTTTCACAGGCTTCCGTTCAGGCATCGGAAGCAGAGTTATGTGGAAGTAATGCAAAGGGAGGCATCACGACACATTCATGGAAACGGTGGATAGCTACGAATACTACATGGCATTTTTATTCGATATATGCTGTATATGAGATACCCGATAAGCTGAAAAATGCAGAATGGACGGTATCGAATAAGCAGATTGCCAAAGTTGTAAAGACGAAGAATGGCATGGCGATCAGAACCGGTAAAAAGACAGGGACTGTAGTTGTACAGACAAAGTACAGAAGTGAGTCAGGAACGGTTGTATATAAGATAAAGATTCAGGTTGTGAAAGCACTTTCGGCATACAAGGGAAAATCTGTGAAAGCAGAGCTTGTTGAGCTTGATTCGGACTATATGATGGTTTGTTATATGCTGTATAACGGAACCAACAAAGAGCGCAGATACAACAATAACAGGAAACTCAAAAAGTATGAAAATGGCAAATGGAAGACAGTAGCAGAAAAGAATATTACATGGACAAATTGGTATGACCTGCCGGCACATAGCCGCAAATATGTTACATTCAATCTGGGAGATCATTATGATCTTTCAAAGCTGAAAAAAGGGACATATCGTTTATACGTTGGATACGGCAAAAAGTATATTACATTCAAAATCAAATAGCACAATGCGTCTATGATTCAAAATAGCACAAGTGCTGAAAATTACATATGTGTATCAGAAAAAGATCTGTTTCGGCAGGTCTTTTTTTGATGTCAGAAAATGGGTAAAGGTGAATTATCAAGGTAATGTAATGGTTTTTATCGAGAACAGATTACCGATGGAAAGATGTGCTGATTTGTGTCATGTGCGGGAATCTGTGTCAAGTTCAGAATGGTGAAATATAGTTTATTTTCTGCGTATTTACTTCGCTTTTTCAGAATGCTAACGTATGGATACGCTCTTGACGGACACGAAGATGAGTAGCTGTTCACAGGAGAAATATATAGGTCAGATGAAAGGAGGGAGAGATATCGGCAGAGATTGAGAACACAGGTATGATTCTGGTTGCGGGTATCGCAGCATTATATGACATCAGAACATGGAAGATTCCGAATTGGCTGATCCTGTTAGGACTTGAGACAGGTATTTTTATCACCGTTTGGCAGAATGGAGTTCGTATCGGAAGTATTCGTGTACTTGCAGGGATATGGATTCCAATCGGTATTCTGTATGTGATGTTTCTGGCAGGATGGCTTGGTGCGGGAGATATCAAATTATTCTCGGCTGTCGGAGCATTTTGTGGATTTATGATCTGGAAGATCTTACTGTATGCATTTATTGCAGGTGGAATATTGTCATTGTTTTATGTGATAAATCTGCTCATCCGCAAAAAGAAACGGCGTGGTTTGGATGGCAGGGCAGAGAGACACAGGATTCATTTTTCTCTGGCTATCTGGCTGGCGTGTCTGGTGTATGTAGTATATGGATAAAGGAGGTTGCTGTATGAGACAGAGAAAGCTTGGCATCTGTGATCCGGATATCAGATATGCAGTTAGTCTGATGAACTATATTAATGCTGATATTGGGAATTCTTTTCTGGCATTTGCATTTTCAACGAGAGAGAGTCTGTCGGAATATCTTACAGGCAATCATCTGGATCTGGTACTGGTTGCAGAAGACTGGATGGCTGATGCGGCGTTCTGGGATACATACACAGAGCTGTGTGTGATAGGAATGTCGGAGCATAATGCAGAGAATGTTATCTGTAAGTATGAAGATGCAGACAAGATCGTTCAGGACATACTGCGGTTTTTCCGGGCAGGATGCGAGAGCCTGTCCAGTGAATTATTTTGTTCATATGCTGTTATCTCACCGCTTGGGCGTTGTGGGAAGACAAGATTATCGAAGTGTATTTGTTATCTGGACGAGGTAAGAGGCGGTCTGTACATCGGATTTGAGGCGTACGGGATTTCGACAGTTATCGGAGCAGAACAGGAGCGGTATACGATGTCGGAGCTTGCTTATCTGATTAAGACGAGGTCGGATCAGATACTTGATTATGTGGAACGAAGCGTCATTGTGGATGGGAAGATGGGGGTTATTGATTCTCCCCGATCCTATCTGGATATTCGAAATCTGGATGCGGCAGATATGTGTTGGTTCTTAGATCGGCTCTATGCATGGGGCAGATACACCACGATCGTATGTGATATTGATGGAGGCGTGCTTGGTGACAATTCGGTTCTGGAAGCATTTGACCATGTGATCGTGCCGGCGTTTGATGAAGCATATGCGAAGGAGAAAGTGAAAGTATTCCGGAATTGCTTGAAACGGCAGGAGCTTGGAAAGATCGTCAGCCGCATGAAGTGCGTAGAAGTTCCAAATGCTGAATATGACAGTGCGGAGATGATTCGTTGTGCGGGAAACCTGATGGAAGAAAATGGCAGGGAGGGTAGCAGAAGATGTTATGGAACAGGAAATAAAGAATGAGATGAAGCAACGCATCCTTGCGGAGCTCGATATGTCACAGGAGATCGATGATATGGAAGTCAGACGGCTGGTCGATCAGTGCATTATGGAATATAAGGGAACGACAGAGCTGCCATTGCCTGCACGGATAAAACTTAGAAAGGAGCTGTTTAATACTGTAAGGCGGATGGATGTATTGTCGGAATTCCTTGAGGATGAGAGCGTGACGGAGATCATGATCAATGGCTATGACAATATCTTTATTGAGAGATCTGGCAGGGTTTATAAGGTTGATCAGACATTTGAGAATGAGGAACGTCTGGCTTCGATCATTCAGCAGATCGTTGCAGGCTGTAATCGTATTGTAAATGAGGCGGTTCCTATCGTGGATGCCAGACTGGCGGATGGTTCCCGTGTGAATGTGGTATTGCCGCCGATTTCATTAAATGGACCGACGATGACGATTCGTAAATTTCCGAAAGAGAAAATGACGATGGAACGCCTGATTGAGGTTGGGGCATTATCAGAGGATGCGGCAGAGTTCCTTAAACGGCTGGTGAAAGCTCGGTACAATATCTTTGTATCAGGAGGAACCGGAGCAGGCAAGACTACGTTTCTAAATGCATTATCTGATTATATCCCACAGCAGGAACGGGTTATTACGATCGAAGATTCTGCGGAACTACAGTTGAAGAATGTAGTAAATCTCGTTCGGCTGGAAAGTCGGAACTCAAATGTAGAGGGAACGAATGCTGTTACTATCCGGGAGCTTATTAAGTCCAGTCTTCGAATGCGGCCGGATCGTGTGATCGTAGGAGAGGTTAGGGATGCGGCTGCCATTGATATGCTTGCGGCTATGAATACCGGACATGATGGGAGCCTCTCTACCGGACATGCGAATTCTTCCGGAGATATGATCACTCGTCTGGAATCTATGGTATTAATGGGAATGGAGCTTCCGCTGGAAGCTGTTCGCAGACAGATCGCATCTGCTGTAGATGTCATTATTCATCTTGGAAGACTGAGGGATGGTTCCAGAAAGGTGCTGGAGATTGCCGAGGTGACCGGGATGCGTGAAGGACTGGTAGAACTTCATACGATATATGAGTTTGAGGAGATGGTGGCGGGAGAAGAACAGGAGGTTACAGATATGGTTTATGCGGCAGCAGGAACACTGTCGGAACAAAATGTGACAGATGGTTTTCAGCTGCATAAGGTTACAGGCAGACTTCGGGCGCGGGCGGAACTGCTGCATCAGGAGAAGTTCCTACGTGCCGGGATAGCTTACAAGAGCGTATTATGTGCGGAGGTAAGGTCAGAAGGTGCCGGGGTGTGAGATTTTCGGAAGGATCTCCGATAAGGTTTCCGGCAGTATTTTCAGAAGGATCTCCGGTAGGGTTACCGGCGGCATTTTCGGAAGAATCTCCGGTAAGGTTACTGGCGGAAGATTTGACAGAAAGGAAGAAAGGGATGAACAGACAGGAGGATACAAGAAGAAAAACAGATTATAGAATATACAGACTGTCTCTGCCTGAGGTGGCGGTGTGTCTGATCCTATATCTGGGGCTTGTCGGGATCATTAGTTTTCTATATTACAATTCTCCGCTTCCTATACTGATTGCAGCGCCGGGAGGTGTGGCGGCACTTCGAGTCTTTCGAAGCAGATGCATAGAGAAACGACAAAGGCAATTATATGTCGAGTTTAAGGATATGGTGCAGTCGCTTGCGGCAAGTATGGGAGCAGGATATGCATTTGAAAATGCATTTACGGCGGCATATGAAGAAATGCGCAAGTTATATGGAGATTCTGGTCTTATCGTGAAGGAATTGAAATGGGTGATACGTGGGCTTCGAATGCATGAAGATATAGAATATCTGCTTCAGGATATGGGAGAGCGTTCCGGAGTTCGTGAGATATCGGAATTTGCGCAGGTTGTCGGTGTGGCAAAACGAACAGGTGGCAACATGGTTCACATTATGAAAGCAACGGCGGCAGATATCAGCCGGAAGATGGAAGTGGAGCTTGAGATACAGACGATGATCGCAGCGAAAAAATATGAACAGAAGATTATGTTGATCGTTCCATTTTTCATTCTAGCATATCTGCGGATCGCAAATGGAAGCTATATACATATTTTGTATGAGAATATAGCAGGCAGACTGATTATGACAATCTGTTTGGCTGTAAGTATCCTTTCTGCTGCGTGGAGTAGAAAAATGATCAGGATAGGAGTGTGACGGATGGAGTTACCGGGTGTAAGAAGATTATATAAAAGGTATGGCAGGTATCTGGATCACAGGAGGGTCAGAGCCGGTCTGCGTAAGGTTCATGTAGTATCAGAAGAACGTCTGGGACAGATATGTGAAGATTATTATACCGGGCTGATATCCAGAACTCTTATGATATTGATCTTAATGGTGGTTCTGATGATTGCCGCAGGGGTTAAAGAATTCAGTCAGGAACGAAAGGTGGTGCTGGATCGCGACTCATATGGAGGAGATGAGAGCAGTATGGAATTGCAGACAGAGATCGATGGAGAACAGAAACATTTTCATGTTGCGGTGCTTCCAGTCATGTATGATGCCGACAGCATAGAGCAGGCATTTGATGCGGGATTTGAATATCTGGATTCAGTGTATCTGGGAGAAAATGAGAGCGCAGATCAGGTGAAGAAGGATCTGAACCTGATTGATGAGATCGAAGACCTCGGACTTGATGTTTCGTGGGAGATAGACCGTGATGACTGTGTGGATTTTAAGGGTGCGATTCTGGATGGTGATTATCCGGAGCCGGTTCTGGTCAATCTGACGGCGACGTTATCGTATGAGGATTTTCAGGCGGTAAGGCAGTATCCGATTCGTATAACCGGGAAAGAAAAGACGAAGACGGAACAGGTTATAGATCAGCTGAAAGAGCAGATCCGATTTATGCAGCTTCAGTCAAATGACAGCCGGCAGTTAGAGCTTCCGGCTGAGTTGGACGGATACGCTATTACGACAAAAAAGAGTATTCCTTTGCCATTTATAGTGTTCTTATTATGTGTAAGTATTGGTGTTCTTCTGGTTTGCAAAGGATATTCTGATCTGCATAAGGCAGGACAGAAGCGGAATCAGGAACTGATGCAGGCATATCCATCATTTGTCGATCTGTTGTCATTGTATATGGGAGCGGGTCTGACAGTAAAAGGAGCACTTCTAAAGATCGTTACTATGACGGATAGTCGTATCCTTTCGGAGGAGATCAATTATACATTAAATGAGATCCGATCAGGCATACCGGAGACAGAAGGGTATTACAGATTGGGAAATCGACTGGAGCTTCCGGTCTATTTGAAGATGATGACGCTGCTTTCTCAGAATATCAGAAAAGGTACAAGAGATATCCTGAATATGCTTGCAGAGGAAGAACTGTCAGCACTTCAGTTGAAACGGGAACTTGCAAAGAAGAAAGGAGAGGAGGCAGGAACCCGACTGTTGTTTCCTATGATATTACAACTGGGCGTTGTAATGATTATCGTGATAGCGCCTGCACTGATGGGATTTTAAAGAATACCATAATTGGATCAATATTGTCGGGATTATAAATAATGTCAGGACAGAAAGTTCAAATCGAAAAAAGTTAAGTAATGAAATAAAAGAGAAGGAGGAAGGGTGCCGGATAAACCGGAACCTAAGAGAGCTATGAAGAATGTAAAACGTTTTTTAACAGATGAAAGTGGAATGGGTGTTGTAGAGATTTTACTGATCACAGTTGTGTTGATCGCAATGGTTCTGATCTTTCAGAACAAGATTACGACGCTTGTAAATAACATATGGAAATCAATCGGTAAGAGTGCAAAGAAGATCTATTGATAAGGAGGTCAGAATGAGAAATCAGGGACAGATCACAGTATTTCTCAGTCTGATACTGATAAGTCTTCTGGTTTTGTTCCTTGCGGCTATCGGAGTGGTTGAATTTCATATGGACAGAGCAAGGGTATCGGAGGCTGCGAAAGGAGCCTCCGAGCATATCAAAGCCGATTATCAGGAGCAGATATTTGAGGAATATCATGTGCTTTTGCTGGATAAAACGTATGCAGGCAGAGGAGAGGGAGCATTGGAAGACAGAATGCTTCGTTATCTGGATTATACACTTTCGTCATATGGATTTCAGATACAAGATGTCAGTCTTACCGGAATGAAATCTGTGATGGATTCACATTGTGCGCTGCTAAGAGAGCAGATCCGCGATTATATGACTTTGTATTTACAGGTAAAGGCAGTAAAGGATATTGGAGAATGGATGCGGTTGGATGATCGTTCGGCTGAGACTATGGCACAGGAGATTGCAACAGGGAAGCTGGAAGAAAGTGAGAAATCCGGTGACTGGCAAGGTGAAGATCCAAGAAAAGTATTACAAAGAGAGATGAAGCATGGATTGCTTGATCTGGTACTTCCGGAGAATTCCGGTGTATCAGGTGTGAAGATAGAAATGAGCGAGCTTCCGTCCCATACCGGACAAAAGGATTCGGACAGCAGACAGGATCGTGCAGATGGTGAGGATGATTGCAGCGTGGATACTTCATTTGAGGATATTGATCGTCTGGAAGCAGATATGCAGAAGATGACCCGAAGCGGCTCATCCGAGAGTGGAGAAGCCGGAAATGGTCTGTCGGAGATGACAGATGCAGGGAAAGAACTGCTATATGGGTTGACGTGCTTTGATTATTTTACAAGAACCGATGGAAAGGGACATCCGTTGCAATGCGAAGTCGAGTACCTGATCGCAGGCCGGGATAATGATTATGATAACCTGCAGGCCGTTGTAAACCGGATAGTGCTTCACAGGATGCCTGTTAATATGGCGGTATTATTGACTGACCCGGAGAAGATGGCAGAGATCGATAGTATAGCACTTACATTATCACTTGCACCGGGAATTACATATGGAGCCGCCAAATATCTGTTAGTGGCATGTCTGTCTTATGCGGAGACATTGGTGGAGATTCGCTCGTTACTTGCAGGCCATAAGATTCCGCTTGTAAAGACAGGCGCGGAGTGGACTGTAGATTTTGACAGTATCGGAAAGCTTACTGAACTTGATCGGATGGATTATTCAGGTGCGGATGGTGTTGATTACCGGACATTTTTATTCCTGTTTCTGGCAGAAAAAGGAGATGTCATATATGAGCGCATGTGTGATGTTATGCAGATGGTTGTAAGGGAAAAACAGCCGGAGTTTTTGATGAGAGACTGTATCTGTGCATACACGGCAGACCTTGATATCCGGAAGCATGGGACAAATTTCAGCATTGCTATAGAGGCTTCATATCAGGGACAGAGATAATTGCCAGAGATATGTTGAATCAAGATGTTTGCAGAGATATGTCGTATCAGGATTGGAACAAGATAGTAATGTCTTGTGACATTTGGTGATCGTTTGGACCTTGGAGAGGGTCTGAAAAAACTACTACAAAGTAAGATAAGGGGTGGTGTTATATGCTCTCTTGCTTGTCAGGCGGCATGGTTAATATGGTAATGATACACGTAAAAAGAATAATTGTATGTATAATGTCCCCGTCTCTCCACGGAAAGTTAGATTTTGGTGCCATGCGCAGGGCAAAGAGAGTGTATAAGACCATCCCTTTAGATCAGAAACAAACAGGAAATCGGGGAAGTGCAACATTAGAAGCCATGCTGGTGTTACCGCTGTTTTTATTGGCAGCATTTGCCTGCTTCCAGATTGGGAATCTCCTTCAGACCAGAATGCTGGTATATGAAGCGATGCAGGAGACTGCACAGTATATGGCAGAGACCAAATATATGGAACTGACAGATTCAGAAGCTGACGCGAGCTTAGACGCTGTTACAGCAGGGATGGTGCTTCATACCTATATAGATGATGCGGATATGGTTGACCGATATGTAACAGGTGGAAGTAGCGGGATACGGATAAGTCAGGCGGATTACGATACGACTGATGGATGCATCTATCTGCGGCTTGGGTATGGCTTGCAGCAGGAGATTCCATTTATCGGAATAATCAGGTGGAAGGTTTCTGAGCAGATTTGCCAGAAAGCATATGTGGGTCTGATCTTGGACGGAGCAGATAACGATGACAGTTATGTATATATTGCAGAGACAGGTGATGTCTGCCATACCAGCAGAAACTGTTATCACATCCGGCTGACGATCCGGCAAACGAACTTGAACCAGATACAGAATTCGTTATCTCCCTGTGAATTATGTGCAGAAGGAAAACATGCAGATTCTGCGGTGTATGTGACAGAGACGGGTGACCGTTATCATCTATCGATAGGGTGTTCAGGACTGAAACGTACGGTGACAAGGGTTCGCAGGTCGGATGTGACTGGGCTTCCCTATTGCTCTGAATGTGGCAGATAGAAGACAGAAAGGGGATATGAATATGGAGAAGGGCAGAAAAACTCAATGTATGGCTATGAAGACTGACAAGGCGTATGAATATGGAAGTATGGTTATGGAGAATAACAGGCCGTATGAGCGTATAAAGGGTGACGCCGGTTCGATCATAGTTGAAATGTGTGTGCTTATGCCGATCGTTATTACTGTTGTATTTATTGCAATTAATATGATGTTCATGCAGATCAACCGGGCAGCTGCCCGCGGAGAAGCGTATGCCATTACATACAATAAAGAAAGCTATATAGCCGGGCAGGCTGGTACAGGAGATGAGATACTGGAACAACAGATATTTCAGTCATTATCAGAATATATGAATAATCTGGATGAATTGGAGGTCAGTGTGTCTGGGGATAAGGGCAGCAGAAGTCTGTTCTATTCTGTAGGAAAACGAAAGACTGTTGTGAAATATGAGGAAAACCATCTGGGCATAGGACTGCTGATCAATAAAAAAGTCAGTCAGAATAAAATCAAACTGGAGGAGGAGATCCGGGATACAGGGAATAATCTCAGGAGGTGGCAGCTATATGGAAAAGAATTATGACACAGATGGATTTGATGTATATATGTTGTTATCTGATGTTGTATGTCAGCCATCATATGAGATGGAGATGTTACAGAGAAATCATATAAGCGGTATTCTCGATATGCGTCTTCGCTATATAGATGGTGAGGGGTATCCCTGTTATAAGGTAAGCGGTCTTACAGAATATGCGGCCGGTATGATGGATATGGATGCAGCATTTGCATCCATGCCGGCACAGCCGACTTCGGATCCTTCGTATGCATCTATGTCGATTTCACCGGAGGAAATCATGCGGGTATTTCAGGCAGTGTTTCATGTAATCTGGGAACTCAGACGTTATCTGCTGGCGATGAACGATCTGGTTCTACAGGAAGAATACATATTTTTTGATAACCATAAGAAACAATTTGTTTTTACTTATCTGCCGGGATATCAGATAAGTGTGCGGATGCAGATGCGGGTATTGATGGAACAGTACCTTGGTAGAATGGATCATACGAATCGGGTTCAGGCAGATAAGGTGTATGATCTGTATCAGAAAATAGTCGAAGAATATGTTGATCCGGAAGAGTTAGGGACAGAACTTGATCGGATATTATCATGTGATGGTTCCTTTCAAATGTCGGGAATCGGATATGCAGAGAAAAAAGGGGGCGGACCTCAGATAGATGATGCTTGCAGGGATATGGAAGCTGTCTGGAATATGAGCAGGGAAGATTCGGAATCGGAAGATCAGGTAAGTATCGAAAAGAGTAGCCTGAGCGACTTAGGAAGCAGGGCGGGAATCAGTATGCGACATCAATGGAATATATATAAGAGCTTGATTATAGGTGGTATGATTCTGACGTTTTTAGCTGGGGTCATAATGGCATATTTGCAATGTCGAAGATATGGACGGGTGGAACATACGAAGCCGTTATTTGGCATATGCATATTACTGGCTGTGGAATTGCTGGCATATATAGAGATTGATAAACGGACAGAAGATAACAGGATATACGAAGAATACCCGAAAGAACCTTTGCAGCATACAGCTTTTAGAGAACAGAAAACAGAAGACATTACGGACGATGAAATTGAGAGCGATGTAGAGAAGCTACGATTATTTGATAAATCGTGCGAGATATGTACGGACGAAAATGCAGCGGATACACAGGTGTTAAATACCGGACAGCCGTATGGGATGTTCGTCTCACTTTCCGGTTATAGTTCTCAGCCGGAAATGGTGTATGTGACCCGGATTCCGGCGTTGATCGGCAGAGGAGATATGGCAGACTGCCGACTACATGGTGAGAGCATCAGCCGGGTTCATGCGAAGCTTGCTTATGCAGATGCAAATTTTATATTGGAAGATATTGAGTCAACAAATGGAACATGTGTCAATGATTATCCATTGAAGAAGGGATATCCGGTATTGTTATTCCCCGGTGATGAGGTTTCATTTGGAAGCGAACGCTATGAGTTTCGGGTGTGTTGATCCGGGACGATTAATTATACAGACGAGGAGGAAATGATGACGCTATGAAGTTTGAAAAAGAAGAAAGAAAACGGAGAAGACGGAGGAACCGGAGAAGACGGGTGATAACAGGCATAATATGTGTGGTATTGGTATGTATATGTTTGTCGATTTATGCATTTGGCAAATCAGAAATGCTGGGTAGTTTTGCCGGTGGTGGTTTGACACTAAGACAGATAGTTATTGCAACAGGCAGTGATGCCATGGAAACGGCTGATAGTACAACGGGTGAAACCGCTGAGATGGCATTAGCGGTACAGGCGTTACCGGAGCTCATAGAATCAGACATAGAAGAATACAGGCTTGGAAGAATGAAAGCAGAAAACAGCTGTAAGGATTACCGAATATTACGATATAAGGGCAATACTTATAGCAAACTGTTTTCTGTATATTGTGGGGACAAAGATGCACAGATGCCGTGGTATGGTGAGACGCTGGCAGATGGTGTTCATCGCAGGGGAACAAGAGCAGCCGTTTATAGTGACGATGCGGCAGATCAGTATGCACATAATGGAAGCATGTTGAATAGCAATATTCGAAAAGCATTATATCAGGGATATAAAGAGAAGAAGTCACAGACTGTTATTCAAAATCTTTTAAATTCAATCCGTCATTCTGATGCGACGATAAGTGGGACATCTCCGCTGACGCGAGCACAGGCAGAGTTGATGATCGGCGGGAAGCTTCCCGGTCCGGTAGTAACGAATATTGCACCGACATCAGCAGAAAATAGATTGAAGTATACATATAATATGAGCGCAACAGAAACAGCTTATGTCAGTGATAATACCCCTGAACAGAAGCGGAAGAAAAGAACGGAGGTTATCCGGGTGTCAGGAGGAACAGAAAACGGTTTTTCAGTAAAAGTTCCTTCCGGTCAGGGCGTGACATTCTGGATATGTGTGACATGGAATGATACGGTAAAAGACAGCAAATGGAAAGCCTGTACAGGTGGAAGTACAGTGCGGTTAAAAGCGGGAGATCGATTCCTGTTTACAGCAGATATTCAGACGTCGGGAAACACTAAGATAGCAAAGACAGCAGCTGAGAAGTATGGATTTACTACATATGCGGTAGTGCCGGATAATAAAAAGATTCAGTCGTGCTTTGCAGGTGTTTTATATGAATATACATTTGCGATGACTGTTGACTGGGGAAAAAGTCTGACAGATGGTTCATTTACAGTAGAAAAGAATCCGGTAAATCCGGCAGCCGTCAGGCTTCCGTCAGATGAACCTTATTATAATATGGCAGGAATCCGCTATACTGTCTATTCTGACAAAGCTTGTACGGACAAAGCGGGTTCAAACATAGTTGTATCTTATGATGGAAAGGCATATCAGGATAAGGATGGTGCAAATGTAGTATTTGACAGTGAAGCGGCAAGACAACACTATATAACAAAGTACAAATATACGCCGTGCATATACTACTGGACAAAGTTGAATCTGGAAAAGGACAGTTCGTATACTTATTATTACAGAGAACGGGATACCGTTTATACCGGAGACGGTAAAGCGAGATGGTATGCGGCAAAAGGAAATACCTATGGCTATCTGGATGCAAATGTCTATCCATACGATACCGCGGGAATCGTTCATACAGGCTATCGGGTTGATTCGGAAGTTAAGAGTTTTACATTAAAAAAGAACAGCACATTTCAGGTGGATGCATCTGTCAGCGAAGATATGGAAAAGGGAAAATTGCGCCTGATAAAGACATATTTTGGAGATATATCACAGACGAAGGGAGTTCGATTCAGACTATATAAAGTTCCGAATGATAAGACTGCCTACGATGCAGAAGGAAGTTCTATATTAATAGGCGAGTATATGGTAAATGCACAGGGAAAAGGAATACCTGTCAGTCTGACATCTGAGGCAATAACACTTGGAATAAAGAGTGATTATAAGGGCGAAGACATTGACCAGTCATTATGTCGGGATATTTATGATCTTCCGCTTGGCTGGTATGTGCTGGTGGAGGATGCTGTGAGTGCAACGGAACGGGGATTTCGTCCGGCACAAGCTGTTTATCATGAGATTACAACGCAAAGTTCGGAGTACGAATTTCAGGTTCATAATTCTAAGATTAATTTATCGGTGAATAAAACGACCGATCAGTTATATGCCGCACACTCATCCGAGTATTCTTTTGCAGGAATCCGTTATCGTTTATATATGGCGGATGTGACAGGAGGTTGCTCTGTGGAGGATGCTCGATATGCAGGAGAATTTGAGATACAGGAGGATGGAAAGGGCAAGGTGACAGATATAAATAAAGGATTTGCCCCGACCGACGGAGCAACGATTGCTCTTACGAGGAAGGATGAATATACATTAGACGGACTACCGGCTGGTATCTATTATCTGGTCGAAATTTCGGGAAATGCATATTTTGAGAAAAATCTGACACCTCAAAAAGTAGATATGTCCTTAGAGAATCGTGATCCAAACGATGAGGGCAGTTATCGGTATGAGATAACCGTAGCGGATACGGCTAAGACCGGAGAATTAAGGCTTGAAAAAGTAAGCGAAGCTCCGGAGATAACAGACCATGATACCCGTTTCTCACTTGAGGGTGCGGTATATGAGGTATATATGGTAACCGGCAAAGATCAGCCGTATGATGAACGGTATAAAGTCGGAACCTTTACGACGAAACTCAGACAACAGACGAATAATGAGACATTGACAGCAATTGGAATTCCGGAGATTTTAAATTCCTGTGGTGTGGAAAATCAATTTCGTATGCCGGATGATAGTCTGGTTGCGATTTCAGCAGATCAGGAAGAATGCGTATTTTCAGGACTTCCGTTTGGATGGTATGCGGTTGTGGAGGTGAAGGAATCGGAAGGCTTTGCGCTTGATCCTGTAATATATTATAAGCACCTTACACCGGAGCATCCGGAAGAAAAAGTAAGACAGACGATACTTTCAGTAGAAACAACGACGGAGACGACAACCGAGAATACAACCGAGACAACGACCGAGAATACAACCGAGACGACAACCGAGACAACGACCGAGGATACAACCGAGACAACAACCGAGATAACGACCGAAAACAGTACTGAGGTAACAACGGAGAACAGTACTGAAATTACAACCGAAAACAGCACCGAAATAACAACTGAGAATACCACGGAAGCAACCACTGAAGATACGGAAGAGCTTACTGCAGAATTGACGACTCAGACGACCGAACAGATACATGAATCAGGAACCCCGAAGACAGGTGATCAGACCAGCCTCTTATTGATTGCCTGTATCGGAGCAGGAGCTGCTCTTTTGGCAGCCATGATATTATTGAGCTGTAGAAACGGAAATAAGAAACGAAAATAAATAGGATAGAAAAAGCCCAGCACCTTGAAAACTAATAATTGCTATCAATCACCATTTCGGATATAATATCTTTAGTTGTATTTTGGAGGAAATCGTCATGTCTTATATGGCATTATATCGTAAATGGAGACCAGATACTTTTGAAGAAGTCAAGGGTCAGGATCATGTTGTAACAACACTAAAGAATCAGATCATAAATAACAGGATCGGACATGCATTTCTGTTCTGTGGAACCAGAGGAACCGGAAAGACATCCATAGCTAAGTTATTTGCAAAGGCAGTAAACTGTGAGCACCCGATAAATGGTAGTCCATGTAATGAGTGTGCGGCATGTCGTGCAATCGCCGATGGATCATCCATGAATGTGATCGAGATCGATGCGGCATCTAACAATGGTGTAGACAATATCAGACAGATCCGAGAGGAAGTTCAGTATTCGCCATCGGAAGGAAAATATAAGGTATACATCATCGATGAGGTTCATATGTTGACACAGGGAGCGTTTAATGCTCTGTTAAAGACGTTGGAAGAACCACCGGCTTATGTCATCTTTATATTGGCAACAACAGAATCACATAAGATTCCGATTACGATATCATCAAGATGTCAGAAGTATGAATTTCGTAGGATTTCAGTAGAAACGATCAGTGATCGTCTGATGGAGCTGCTTGGCAGAGAGCAGATCGAAGCTGAGAAGAAAGCAGTTGATTATATCGCCAAAGCGGCGGATGGCTCTATGCGAGATGCACTTAGTATTCTGGATCAGTGTATAGCCTTTAATATAGGTAAAGAACTGACATACGAGAATGTTCTGGATACGATCGGTGCAGTCGATATTGATGTATTTGCCAGATTGCTTGACTGTGTGATAAAGCTCGATGTTGTCGGTGCGATCGATCTGGTAGATGAGGTCGTATGGCAGGGGCGTGAGTTGTCCCGGTTCGTTTCGGAATTCACATGGTTTCTTCGAAATGTACTGCTGGTGAAGGTTTCACCGGAGGCAGATCAGAAGCTTGATATGTCAGCAGAGAATCTGGAGCGGTTAAGACAGCTTGCAGCACAGATCGATACGGATGCACTCATTCGTTATATCAATATATTCTCGGATACATCGGCAAATATCAAATATGCGGTTCAGAAGCGTATCGTTCTGGAGCTTGCAGTGATCAAATTATGCAAACCGGAGATGGAGACAGATTACAGTGCGCTGCTTGACCGGGTCCGAGTTCTGGAACAGAAGTTAGAGAGTGGAGCTGCCGGATTAGTGGTTGCCGGGAACAATGGTATAGAAAGCTCGGTATCAGAAGGTGTTATAGCATCGGCAGGAGCAACAGTGCAGGGTGCCGGAGCAGTATCACAGGAATTGCTGGATCAGATCTGCACAAGACTGAAGCAGGAAGGAATGCAGATAGGAAATGCACCTGCAATGGGAGAAGCAGATATAGAAGCAGCATCGAAGAAACTGTCAGAACAGCTGAAGAAAGAACTGCCGGAAGCGAATTATAATGAATTAAGAGAGTTCGTAGAGCAATGGGATATCATCATGGATGGATATCAGAATATTACGAAGAAATTTTTGGAGAAAGCAAGGATCAATATTAATGAAGCCAAGGATGGTCTGTATCTGGCATATGTTCAGAATGAAGATAATAAGCAGGCAATCGCTTATTTTGAAGGAAAAGAACGAATGGCAGCATTACGGGAGCATATAGAGAAAGTGACCGGAAGACAGGTAAAGATCGAGTTGAAGGTTGTCTCAAAGAACAGTGATGCAGCACAGGAGATCGAGGCGAATGATCTTACGAAAATCAATTTTGCTATTCAGTATGAATAAAAACATAAAAAAGAGTTAAGAATCAAGGAGGACATATAAAATGGCTAAAAGAGGCGGCTATAATATGGGTATGATGCCTGGTAACATGAACAACTTAATGAAACAGGCACAGAGAATGCAGAAACAGATGGAGACAACTACCAAGGAATTAGAAGACAAGATATATGAATCTTCTGTAGGTGGCGGAGTTGTTACAGCAAAGGTTTCCGGTAAGAAGGAATTAATGGAGATCAAGCTGGATCCTGAAGTTGTTGATCCTGATGATATCGAGACATTAGAGGATCTGATCATTTCTGCTGTCAATGAAGCATTCCGTATGCAGGATGAAGATTATCAGGAGAATATGAATAAGATTTCCGGCGGTATGGGTCTTGGAGGCTTACCGTTCTAATGGATATATATGGTGGTGAAGTAAACCGTCTGATCGAAGAACTTGGCAGACTTCCGGGTATCGGAGCAAAGACAGCACAGAGACTGGCATTCCACATAATCAGTATGCCGGAGGAACGTGCGCAGGCACTGGCAGATTCAATCGTAAATGCAAAGAAGAAGATAAGATACTGCAATAACTGTTATACGATTACCGACAGTGATCTCTGTCCGATCTGTAGATCGGCAAATCGAAACCATAAGGTGATTATGGTTGTTGAGACTCCGAGGGATCTGGCAGCATATGAACGAACGAATCAGTATGATGGTGTGTATCATGTACTGCATGGAGTGATCAATCCATCTCTGGGAATCGGACCGGCAGATATCAAGATCGCAGAATTGATGAAGCGGTTACAGGGAGATGTAGATGAACTGATCATTGCAACAGGATCGGGACCGGAAGGTGAAGCAACGGCGATGTATATATCGAAGCTGGTCAAGCCGGCAGGCATCAAAGTGAGCAGGATAGCCAGTGGTGTACCGGTAGGCGGAGATCTGGAATGCATTGATGAAGTGACGCTTCTTCGGGCATTAGAAGGCAGAGTATATTTATAGGGACAATTAAATAATGTTTTACATATAAAAGAAGAAAGAGGTGTTTAGGAATGTTGCGAGTTGGATTACTTACCAGTGGCGGCGATTGTCAGGCACTGAATGCAACCATGCGTGGTGTAGCAAAGGGTTTGTACGAGTTATTTGATGAAGTAGAGATTTATGGTTTCCTGAATGGATATAAGGGCTTGATGAGAGCACAGTATATCAAGATGCAGCCGGATGATTTCTCAGGCATTATGACAAAGGGTGGAACGATTCTTGGTAGTTCCAGACAGCCATTTAAACTTATGGGAGAACCGACAGAGGATGGTCTTGATAAGGTGAAATCCATGAAGGACACATACAAGAAGCTGAAGCTGGATTGTCTGTGTGTATTAGGAGGAAATGGTTCGCAGAAGACAGCAAATCTGTTAAGCGAGGAAGGTTTAAATGTAATCGGTCTTCCAAAGACGATCGATAACGATCTTTGGGGAACCGATATGACATTTGGTTTCCAGAGTGCTGTTGATGTGGCAACACAGACGATTGACTGTATTCATACGACAGCAGCATCCCATAATCGTATCTTTATTGTAGAGATTATGGGTCACAAGGTTGGATGGATCACATTACACGCAGGCATTGCGGGTGGCGCAGATGTTATCCTGATCCCTGAGATCCCATATGATATCAAGAAAGTATATGAAGCAATCGATAAGAGAACGAAGAACAATAAAGGCTTTACTATCGTTGCAGTAGCAGAAGGAGCAATCTCCAAAGAGGTTGCTGAGCTTCCAAAGAAAAAGAGAAAGGAAGTAATCGCAAATTCTCCGTATCCATCTGTTGCATATGAGATGGCAGACAAGCTCAAGGAGTTCACAACACAGGATATCCGTATCGCGATTCCCGGTCATACACAGAGAGGTGGAAGCCCATGCCCATATGACAGAGTGATCTCATCCAGATTCGGTGCAAAGGCTGCGGAGCTGATCAAGGCAAAGGATTTCGGAAAGCTCGTTGTATTCAAGGATAATATGGTAACTGCTATTCCATTATCAGAATCAGCAGGAAAGCTCAAATATGTATCTCTGGATGACGATACTGTACTGGCGGCAAAAACGCTTGGAATCTCATTTGGCGATTAAATTCAGAGAAAAACAGTTTTTCAGTAACATAAGTCTCTCTGTCTGCATATATACTAATAGTAATTAAGATTGTAGACAGGGAGATTTGTATGCAGAACGAATTCAAATACATTCCATATGACGGTAAGGATACGAATATAAGAGGATTGATAAAGAATGGAAATGTATATAGTCTGACAAGAGGTATGTCAGGTCTGCTCCTGCCGGATGATCCAAATGAAGATCTCAGCCGTGCGGAAAAGGACTGGGCATATCTGAAAGAGATGTACCCTGAACGGGTACGGCGCATCAGTGCAATGGTAGAAGAAGAATGTGATAAATTGGAATATGCTGGAAGTCCGATGTTTGCGGAATATCCGGATGCAGAGGTTATCCGTAAAATAGCAAGAGATGTCTATGCGGAACTTCCCGATCGGGATATTGATATCCACTTGGATATGGAAGCGGCACCATCAGAACCTCCGTATGTACCGAGGGGAAATGGTTGTGGTAACTGTATGATGCGTAATTTGATAGAAACATTGATCTGTAATGAATTTTACTGTAGACGTGAGCGCTACAGAAGATGTAGGAGACGATTTTACCTGTGAAGAAAATAGGAACACTTATTATGAGAATAATAGTAATGGCAGTTTTCTTTGTGATTACTATTTTTTTAGTTGATAAATTTCAGAATAGACAATATAAGAATCTGGCAATGGAAATGGAGAATGCCACATTGCCTTTAGTATATGTAGACTATGAGGGCAGATATATTAACTGCCTTCATGGTTATACAACGGTAGTTGATACCACTCTGTTCAGAGACTGCATTACCCCGGTTACAGATGATAAGAAGGTGCGGCTTGCAGTAGATGATAAGAATGGTTATGCAAAAGATTACAGCTATGAGCTTCGATCGATATCGGGTGACTCATTGATCGAGAATGGTGATCTTGAATCGGATGGGGAAGAAAACGGCTATCAGATGTTTGATATCGAGATTCGTATGGATATAAAGCCAGATACAGAATATATGCTTGTATTCAAGCTTGACGGAAAGGATGAAGAAACGGTTCGATATTATACAAGAATTGTGATCAATGACAATTATCACGCAGATGAGCTGCTTGATTTTGTACAGAAATTCAATGCTGCAACATTTGAGTTTGATACTTATGAAGAAGCATCCCTGATCTATCCGTATATGCAGGCATATAAAGGGCAAGATGATGATAGCGTATCCATGGGACATATGAATCTGAACAGCAGTTACAAGGATCTGATCTGGAGCGGAATGAACCCGATTCGTATTACATCGATCATTCCACAGATTAAAGAGATTGATGTAAATTATGCCGTGATCGAATTAGACTATGTAACGATGACAGAGGATTCAAACGGAGAAACAGATTATTACTCTATTAGGGAATACTATCGTGTGAGTTACAAAGAACTGCAGCCGGATGACACGACAGACAGTGAGAAAACCGGTGATATGACTGGTGCCGGAGCAGAGGACTCAACCGGAGATACAGGCTCCGGAGATGGCGAAGCATCTGCTGATGAGGGTACGATCTCGGTTATGAACTTTGATCGGTATGTGGATGAATATTTCAACAGAACCGGTGTCGATAATAAGAATAATGTCTATGAGATCGGTATTGTTCTGGATAAGAAATTAGACTACAAATACAGTTCAGATAATAAGAAAATCGCATTTGTAAGAAATGGACAATTGTGGTTGTATAATTATTCTGAAAATCAGATATCTATGGTATTTGGTTTCTGGATGGATGATGTGGAGAATGTTCGAAACACATATGATCATTATGATATTAACATTATATCGATGGATGATGATGGAAATATCAAGTTTGCGGTATATGGTTATATGAACCGTGGCGCACATGAAGGCAAGCTTGGAATCAGTCTGTGTTCTTATGATGCTGCAACTATGGAAGTGACTGAACTGGTATTTGCTGAATGCAATGAGCCATATGCAGCAATGAAGGATGAAGTATCCAGACTTACCTATTATGATGGTACTAATTTTTATTTTATGCTTGGAAATAAAGTGAATTGCATTAATGTGGATCAGAAACAGTTATCTTATTTTATAGATCAGGTATCACTCGATCATGTATATGTATCAGATAATATGGAAGTGATCGCATATGACAGTTCTGATAACAGTACGGATAATTCCGTTCTTACAATGGTGAATCTGAAAACCGGACAGACATATACTTTTGATTCCGGTGCAGGTAAGAGTCTGATATGTTATGGCTTTAAGAATTCAGATATGATTTATGGAATCTGTGATGTGGCAGATAATTCTATGCAGTTGGATCAGGAATCATTTGCAAAGGCGGGACTGGCAGAATCTGTATACAGCAAGATACCGTCTTATAAATTGTTTATTGTGGATGAAAATGGAGAACAGATCAAAGAGTACGAAAAGGGCGATACTTATATTGTAGATGTTCGGATTGAAGATAATCTGATCTATATGACCAGAGGAGTGAAGTCAGGAGAAAATTTTAAGCAGACAGACGATGATTTCATCACTTTCAAAGAAGATGATGCTGTAGCAAGAATACAGACTGTGACAAGAAGTTCATCCGGTGGTATATCAAAGCTTTATTTTACGGTTCCATCGAATATTTATCTGACATATGTACCATATCTGAATATAACGAAGAATACTGTAACGAATCGTTCCTCAGATATGCTTATTACAGTTGAAGATGAGTATGCAGGATATATGGTATATGATAACCTGGGGCTGACAGGTATTTATGATAAGGCAGGAGATGCAATCAATCGGGCAACAAAGATATCGGGTATCGTAGTATCCAAAGATGGCGAAGTCGTATACAGACAGTCAGAGACACAGGAGTATAATACGATTGCATCGTCAATCTATCATCAGAGCTCAAAGAGTGTGGAAGCTTCCATTTGGGATTGCGTTTATATGACACTGATCTATGAGGGCGTTACAGATCTGACATACGATGAGATGAAGGCATCGTATACAGATCCGGTAGAGACACTCACTGTACTCGGTAAATATCCGGGTGCAGATATCTCCGGTATTTCATTAGATCTTGTATTTGGATATATCGGCAGGGGTATTCCGGTTATCAGCAGGATAAATGACGGAAGGTATGTATTGATCGTCAGCTATAACAGTGAGGCGGTCAGATACTATGATCCTGTACTGGATGAAGAAGTGCGGGTGTCAAGAAAAGAATATGAAGCCTCTATGAGTAAGGGAAATAATGAACTTTATTCCTATGTTCAGGAGTAGAATTGAAAAGATATACAGAAGGGGTCAAAGACATTACACAAAAGGTTTGAGTTCTGCCGTATATAAAATAAAAAGAAAAGCTGCCGATTCCGGCAGCTTTTCTATATTATGATAACAACGTTCTGTGTGGATTACTCCTCTGAAATTGTTCCAACAGGACATGAACCTGCACATGCGCCACATGAAATGCACTGTGAACCATCAATAACGAAAACACCACCGTTATCGCTAATAGCTCCAACTGGGCATGAACCTGCACATGAACCACAACCGATACATGAATCACCAATTACGAATGCCATATGATTGTCCTCCTTTTAGTAATAATAATCACATCTCGTTACCTATTCTAAATCAAAAAGTTTTTTATATCAAGTGAAATGAAGTGATTTGTAAAAAATTAGTCTGTGCTAACTTGAGTTTGCCTAGCTTTTTTTCATATAAAAGGATAGACAATTAAAATTGTGTATACTATAATAATGAAGATATTTTTGGAATCGAAAAATGTCATAAAATCAATGAAGAATACAGGAAACAGGAGGAAATATCCACATGGCAAAGATCAGTAAAGATATGCTTATAAATGATATTTTAGCGGTAGATGCAGGAAATGCTGCAATTCTTATGGCGGCAGGTATGCATTGTATCGGATGCCTTGCAGCAGCAGGAGAGACATTAGAGGAAGCAGCAGCCGTTCACGGTTTAGATGCTGCAGAGCTGGAAGTTGAGATTAATGATTATCTTGCAAAGAAAGAGGAGCAGCAGGCATAGTGATTTGTAACAGCCCGAGCAGCAGATCTGTAAAAAAGAAACCATTCCCGGAAGAGTATTGACAGGAATGGTTCTTTTTTTGTACAGAAATTCGGATGTAACAGAAAATGCTGTATCTGAATCTTTTCAATTGTAAAAATATACAGGAATCAAGCTTCCCTTGAATAAATATTTATAGAGCAGACAGTGTCTGTACTGCCTCATCTTCAATAACCATCTTATAATGTTCTTTGAAATGATAAGGTGTCGCTGATGTCATCTTTTGAGATGAACCGTATTCACCAAGTATATAGCAGACACGATTGAATTCCGGTATGGTATTCTGGTCGTTTGTGAACAGAAGATAGAAGCGCTTATCTACCGGATTCTTATATAATGTGTTGGTACTGAAATAAAAGCCGGCAATCTGCTTGGAGGCTTGGATCACAGTATTCAATGAATCAAACACGATAAGTCTTGTCAAGGCTTTCTGTGTTTCTTCTTCCTTTGATTCAGGAGTGGATGCAGGGGTATCAAAATTCGTTGTGATCTCTGCATTATTACCTGTGATACTTGATAAGCTGTTTACGAAGCCTTCCAGAGCATTAAAGATTGCTTCCGGTACCTGAGAAGAATCTCCGTTGATTCCGATATTGATCTGGCCGGATATGACGTTATCGTCGTCATCGGAGGAAAAAGTAAGATCTTCGTTATCGTAATCATCTTCTTCATCGTCATAGTCGGTATCATCAGCATCCGTATCTTTTGTGAACCTTGAGAATCTGGTATCTAATTCCTCCGGATCCTCAACCTTGGTTACGATCAATATAAGGCATTCTGATGAGATTGGGATGGCCTCGATCATCAGAGGTATATCATCAACTTCAAATCCGAGTTCGTTGGATGCTTGCTGCATCATTTCGCGAAACAGCTCCTTTGCCTTTGGAGAACCATATGCGAGTTCGGATATTTTTAATTGTTTGTCTGCTAAATCTGCTTTATTCAATGTGCATCTGATCTGATTTTCACTTAAGCGTTCAATTTTCAATAGGATCACCCCATTTCTGATAGTTACCCGGATGGGTAGAAAACAAGTCATGCAATTGTGTATTAAAACGCACCTATAGTTTACCATATTTGACGAACAAGTAAATAGGGTATAATGTGAAAAAATATGAAATAATTTATAAAAAATCTGTGTGTAATGAATAAAGATATATCCACAGTATAAATTATGTAACAAAAGGAGATTGGGTTCATAATTCATATATTTGACTGCGGTTTGACCATAATTTTAAAAAATGGGTTGGCAAACGGCTTCAGATAGGGTAATATAAATACAGACATCTTATGAACCTTTCATGTGGTTCGGCACGGGTGGTTTTTTTATGCCTGTGAATATCCGTTTAATGATCTGTATATGACAAATGCTGTTTATGCCTAAAGGGTTGTCCATGATATGATTAATATTCACACATCACAGTTTGATTATGTAAGAATGCACATGGGAATCGGTGGGCAGACAGAGTCAATTTTCCATATAAGAAAGAAACTTTAACCAAATAAATCAAAATAGATATCAGCAGATAATTTGTAGAAGATTACAAAAAGAAAAATTTGCTGATATGACCATGCACAAAATAATTGAAGGCAGGGCGCATATAAGGTGTCCCTGCCTTTTTTCTATTCTGTCAGTGTATCGCCGTATTCTGTTATAAAATACCAGATACCTTCAGCTATCGCAGCGGCCATGGCATCCTGATAATCGGCAGAAGTAAGTGCTTTACATTCATCTGGGTTACTTAAGAAGCCGCACTCAACAATGACGGCAGGACAGGGGCTTTTTTTCAGGATCATGTATTCGGCATTTCCTTTTACAGGTCTTTCATTATCGGGATCGATATTGGATTGAATCGAGCCGTGGATACTTTCGGCGAGCAGCTTCCCCTGTTTTGAGTCTGTTAAATAGAAAACCTGAGCACCATGTACTGAAGGATCGGTGAAACTGTTTTGGTGGATACTGATGAACAGATCAGACTGATGATCTGCAACAATCTGAATACGATGGTTCAAGTCTGAGTTTTTCATCGTTCCTGTTGCTTCGGTATTCAGGGAACTGTCATCCTCTCTGGTCATATAGACGACAAAGCCCATGTCGGTCAGTTTCTGTTTTAGGGCAAGGGTGATCCGGAGATTGATATTCTTTTCCTGAGAGTCATCTACCCCGATCTTTCCCGGATCATAGCCGCCGTGTCCAGGGTCAAGAGTAATGATATATTTGGATGACGTATCATTTGTCTCTGAAGTATCAGGAACTACTTCGGGAACCGGCACTGACTGATTATCTGTATCGGGAGAAGTATCCGGCTTATAATAGAAAAGCAGGAGAACCGATAAGGAACAGAAGAAGATCAGGCCGAATACAAGCTTGCGATTGATTTTTCTTAGAATAGAGGCATTTGCTGGCTTCATGGAAATCACCCGGGATACGCTGTTATTCATATCTATGCATAGAATAGGGAGTACATGACAATATAACGCAAATAACAGGATATTTGTTGACATTTGGCAAGGCAGGAATTAAGATAAAGCATGTAAATTTCATAGTGGCAGAATCTGCTCGGATGCAGTCTTTTTCGCATCTGATCAGGGGGAAATTCGGTGAGAATCCGGTGCAACCGCCATTACTGTGTTAAGGCATCAGCCTTTCAGTCAGAATACCCGCAGATTTCATGAGATTTTTCCGCCACCTGTATAAGACAGGACCAGTTCGGCGGAGATGGGCAGTAAGACATTATTGCCTATACAGCTTTTGGGCGTGGGAAAAGCAGATGATGAAGAATATTATTCCCCTGCTTAGAACCAACAATTACATATTTATAAAGAAAGGAATCTACGAAATGAAACGAATCAGGACACTGGTGCTTTCGTTTTTATTTGCGTGCGCAGTTTTATTCGTGCCATTTGCAGTAAATGCAGGTTATGGTATTCAGAATGTTGCGGCAGCGGAAGAAGATGAAAGCACGACCGATTACAGCACAAAATATGTTGTGCTGTCTCTTGAGGGCTTTACGATCGGACAGGGATTTTATATCACACCGACCCGTATGTCTTATGAAGAGATTGGAAACGTCTGGAAACAGGAAGGGATAGACATTGATCTGTCTAAATTGACCGTTTCACAGGCAACTTATGCATTTTTCAAGAAAGCAGGACTTCAGACAGAGCCTGCAGGATCAAGTGCCTATAATGACAGCAACTTCTATCTGTCAAATATCAAAGGCATTGATAAAGGAACTGTAAAAGTTCCAACAGCACTCTTGGATGCATATAAGACACGTAACAATGGAAATGATCTGGAGCTGGATGACAAAACCGGTTCCGGACTCGGAGAATTTGATTACACATCATGGTCAGGCTGGATGATCACAGATGATAATGTACCTTGCAACACAAGTGCAGGAGCATATCTTGTAGACCGGGGGACCGGAGCAAATACCAATGTTCTCCGTTGGCAGTTTACACTTGCCGGTTATGGAGCAGATATTGGATGTGGATTTGAAGGAAATGAGGCATATTATGTAACACAGGATAAGACTGATCTGTATACATTATATGCAGAGAATGAAGAAGAAATTGCCAAAGATGCATCATTAAATGCAGAGCTTCTGGCAGTTATGACAGACCTGAATGCATCAGCAGATGATGTTGCAGATGCGGAATTGAAAATCAAAAAACTTAACGGAAATCTTGTATCAATCAAAATGAATAACGATGCACCATATATGACTCTTACAGATGCAGATGGAAAGACAGTGGCGGCTGGACATCCGGACAGTAATCATGTATATACAGTTGGACTTGAAAAAGGAACATATCGTTTATCAGGTTATAAATTAGTGAATGATAAAAAGGTAGATATGGGTTCGATCGATCTGGTTGTTACCGATGATGCTGGGCAGTCATATACATTATATAGCGTAACAGGAATTGCCTGTACAAATGCAGACACAGTTGACGGTTCAAAGGTATACTGGACAGAAGGCAAAGATTATACAATCACATCTAAGGTTATGTCACCGGATAGTGTAGATCGTCATGCGTCTCTTGGACTGATGCAGGCAGCAACTGCAACTGATTATGCGAGATATGCAGCACTTTGTTATGCTGCTGATATGGTTGAGGTGACGGTTACACCTTTAGGAGAGCGTGTGTCAGCTTATGCTTCGAAAGTGGTATCCAATACAATCACTTCAAGCCGTTCCTATGGATATTCTATATCCGCACCGGCAGCAAGAAAGGTAACATTTACTGTACCGGAAGGAGCTGAGCTTCGTGTCGGAATCCTGTCAACCTATTATATTTACAGAGATGAAACAGGTACAAAGATAGAATCTGCCGAAGAAGGTTATGATACATATGAGTATAATCTCGGAAGTGGTACTACTTATTATTATCGTGTATCCGGTGCAGGCGGTGTAACTTACTGGAACTGGGTTTCAACAAGTCAGGATGCAGATTATACGGTTACAAAAGCAGATATGTATATTGGGGATGATTCCTATAATCCGGATACTGTATATCATGATCTATCCAAGAACCTGTATGATGTTGCAGATATTTATCTTACATCAGATGAGCGTGGATATCTTTCTATGAAGAAGGGTGAGACGTATAGTCTGGAATGTTTCCGTAACTGGCAGGCGATTGAAAGCTTTATGAATTCTAAAATAGCAGAACCGGATTTCCATTATACAGTTATTGATGAAAATGGAAACCCTTCCAACGATGTAATTTCAGTTACACCGGGAGCCCATTCCGAGGTCGCAGAGATTCAGGCGAAATCCGAAGGAACAGCACTTATTCTGGTAACATATGATGCAGAGATCAATATGGCAAGCAAAAATATGGGCGGAACAAACTTCAGTGCGATCTGGCCGGAAAATACAGGTGTTGTTGTAGTAACTGTTGATCAGGATGGAACCGGCATTCAGACCAATATGACAATCAACGAAGGAAAGAATTCAGAAAAGGCAAAAACTGCAGCAGACGGAATCGATTCACAGCTTGATGTTCTTTATTATCTGAAGGGAACAGAAGGCGCAGAGTATACATTTGCACCGGAAAGCGGAGTATCTGTATCCGTTCTTCGTCCGGAGATCGTTGGTGGAAAACTGACATATGGTGGTTTCTCGGCAAAAGATATTACAGAGAATGAGGATGGAAGCTATACGATTGCAGGACTGACAGAAGGTCCTAATGTTGTTAAAGTTACAAAGAACGGAGTTAGTACCTATCAGGTAATTCGTGCAAAAGAGGTAGAGGTTTCATATACCTATAAAGATGCCGATGGAAATGATATAACTGCGGATAAGCTTACAGCAGGTGATTCTATTGTGATTTCCTATGGCGAGAGAACAGAAGACGGAAAGCGTTCTTATAATGGTACATATATTCCTGCTAACAAACTGGCAGGTGTATATAATATGTATGGTACTATCTATCTGACAGATGATGAGGGTAATGTATATAAGGGCAAGACAACTCAGTATCCATATGCGGCTACTCCGGCTGCACAGACAGTAACAGTTACTGTTCCAACTTATTATACAGAGGATACATTTACTTTAGACGGATGTCTTCTTGAATCAGGATTTGGTTCAGTCTATGGTTCACACAGACAGATCAAACATTCTGTTGGAAAACCTATGCAGATGGCAGCCGGTACAGGTACCGCATATATGGGCAGACTTCCAAAGATGGAATTTAAGCTTGCAGATGCAGGATTTGTAAATGTTTCATTAAGTGTTAATGACAGAAAGACACAGAATGAGATTAAAGATTACACAATCAGCGTAAAGGATGAAAAAGGAAATGTTACAACTGTAACAGACGGCGCATTCAAGGGACTTGCGGGCAAAACATATTCATATGCTATTAAGGCTGCAGGTTATATGTATAAAGAAGGATCTTTTGAGATTCCGGAGGATACAACAGGCGGTCTTGTGCAGAAGTTATACCTGACTCCATCTTCTGAACTTGCATGGGATGGAACGACAAAGACAGAACCAAAGCAGGTTGATGGTGTATATCAGATCGGAAGCGGAGCTGAGTTCTACTGGTTTGCAAATGAAGTAAATGTGAATAAGAAGGCTTCAATTGATGTAGTGTTAACGGCAGACATTGATCTTGCAGGTTATCAGTGGACTCCGATTGGTGATTTTAATACTATTTATGCGGGTTCTTTTGATGGACAGGGACACACGATTAAGAATTTGTATCAGAACGATACATCTTATTCAGGAATCTTTGGATTGGAAAAGGGACAGGTACGAAACCTGACAGTAGAAGGTAATATTTATATAGCTACCAAGACAGCTGCCGGTGCGATTGTTGGTTATCTCAATCAGGGAACAAAAGATAATCCGGCATTGATCTCAAACTGTGTTTCTAAAGTAAATATTACATACACAGGAACAAATTCTTATGCTAATATTGGTGGAATTGCAGGATATTGTAATACAAGCAGCTTAACGAATTCAGTAATAGAGAATTGTGTAAACTATGGTACGATCAAAGCTGAGAATGGTGGAACTGTAGGTGGTATTTTAGGATCCATGTCCAGCTGCAATATTACGATAAAGAATTGTACAAACTATGGTACTATTACAGCAAAGAACAGAGTGGGTGGTATTCTTGGTACTCATGATGAATACAATGCATTTGCTCCTGGAGACAAGATTATTAACTGCTATAATGCAGGTGAGATTTCCGGTAAGGAGTATGTTGGAGGAATCGCAGGTATCTTCAATGGTAGAGAATCAAATAATGCCAGCACAGAGATGACAGGATGCTACAGTGCCGGAACGGTTACAGGAAGCGGTGCTACAACAGATGTTACAGCATTTGCAGGAGAGGCAGAGGATATGATAATATCCGGATCTGTATATTCATGTACGAATGAGGTAGGAAATACATATACTGAGGATCAGGCTGCTTTTGTAGCTGCTTCTGATATAGCAGCGGTAAAAGCACTGACAACAGAGACTGTTTCCAGAGCTTCAGATAAAGAATTACTTGATCGTGTTGCTCCTGTTATCGATATTCTTTCAAAGGTTCTGACAACACAGGATGAACAGGCATTTATAAAATTATATAATGATTTGAATGAAGCTATCGATAAAGTAAGAACTGTAAAGGTCGGTATATATGATTATACCGCAGTAAATGCAGGAATTGAGGGAGCATCTTCTGATGGTGTTGTCCTTGATGAAGTAAAAGTTGATGCAGCGACTGCAGTGGATGCTGTCGAAAAGGCATTAAAGGAGAACAATATTCCATATGTTCTGACAGATACAGGATATGGACCATATATGGAATCTATTAATGGACTGACTGTTCAGGCTGAATATACAATGTCAGGCTGGATGTTCTCATATAACCATGATGATTTTACAAATAGTGGATTGGGAACAGTTACATTAAATGATGGAGATACACTGGAATTCCATTATGAGCTTACAGGTGCGGATGTAGCATCTGCATATGCAGGACTCCCGGTATTAAAAGAACTTACAGTTGAGAATAATACATTTGCATTTGAGACAGAGACAGCATATGATGACAACTGGCAGCCAAGTTATACTTACAAGGTAAATGGTGAGACACTTGCCGGAGCCGGTACAGAAGCAGATCCATTTGTTGTAAAGATTAAGTCAGATCGTATAACTGGTTCAGATATTACGAAGTTAGCAGTTAATTATAAGACAGAAGCAGATTCTCATTATGTAACAGTAGATGGTCTTTCAGACAGCGTGGATCTGACAGATGGAGTTGTATTCCATATCACATCCAGAGCAGGAAGAACCGCTTATTATAAGCTTGCAATAGAAAAGGTATTGACAACAGACAATACAAAGATTGAAGTTGCAGAAGCTGTTTATACAGGAGAAGAAGTAAAACCGGAAGTAAAGGTATATCTGGATGATAAGCTGTTGACAGCAGAGAACTATGATGTGATATTTACCGATAATGTAAATGCAGGAACTGCTACCTGTACGATCAAAGGTAAGAATGAATATAGTGGACAGGTTCAGACAACCTTTGAGATTAAAAAGGCAAAGCAGGAAATCGTAGTTGCATCTACAACGCTGGAAGTAGTAGAGGGTGCAGAACCATTTGCTCTTGCAGTTGAGGCTAAGGGTGCACTTACATACACTATTTCAGCGGATGACATAGCTTCTGTAGACGAGACTGGTCTGGTAACAGTAAAGGCAGTTGGTACTGCTGATATTACGATCAAGGCGGCTGAGACAGATAATTATGAGGCAGCAGAACTGGTTATAAGTCTGACTGTTAAGAAGAATGAGGGCGTTCAGATTACTGCTGAAAATACAGTAGTCACAGTTTCGGATGTTACATATACCGGCAAAGAACAGGAGCCGGCTGTTACAGTTACTGTTGGTGGCAAAGAATTATCAGCAGATGATTATACTGTAGAATATTCTGATAACAAGAATGCAGGAACTGCAAAAGTAGTTGTTACAGGTAAGGGTAGTTATACAGGTACAGCAGAGAGTACATTTGTGATCAAGAAGGCATCACAGACGATCTCATCACAGACAATCTATGTATATAATAAATATATTGCATTAAGACCATCTGTTAAGGGTACAGTTACTTACACATCTTCTGATAAGAAGGTTGCAACCGTAAACAAGAAGTCCGGATTTGTTACAGCTAAGAAGCCGGGAAAGGTACAGATCAAAGTAACAGCCGCAGCAACAGCTAATTACAAGAAGGGAACAGGCACGATCACCCTGATCGTTGTACCTGCAACACCGACTGTACAGAAGGCTGCAGCATATAAGACCAAGGCAATCAAGGTTTCTTATAAGAAAGCTTCCGGCGCAAGTGGTTACCAGATCACATATGCAACAAATAAGTCATTCAAGAACGCTAAGAGCGCATCAGTAAGCAGCAAGAAGACAAGTGCTGTTATAAAGAACCTGAAAAAGGGTAAGAAATATTATGTAAAGGTAAGATCATATAAGAAGATCGGTGGCAAGAAGTATTACAGCGTTTACAGTAAGGTAAAGACCGTAAAGACAAAGTAATACGGAATTGCAAATGATTGGATCATAATATAAGATCATAACAGGATCTTGATACCGGCTGTCATAAGTTGGATATACAAATCTGACGATGTGACAGCCGGTATTTATTATAGAAAGAGCAATTACGCAGAAAGGAGACATATTCATTTTATGGCTGACAGATTTACGACGAGAGAAGACTGTATAGAAATGCTTCAGGAAGCTTATAAGAGGTTGAACAGGTATCCGAAGAAATCAGATTTTACGGTAGAAGAAGTTGCGGCGATCAAATCATTTCTTGGACCATGGCCGAGAGCCTTGGAAGCCGGTGGGATTCTTCCCGACCGTTCGGCTGAGCGGGAAGCCGAAAAGAAACAGAAAAGGATCGCAGCGAAGCGCAGACAGACGCAGTATAAGATTGAGCGTCAAAAAAATAACAGGAAAGATGAGACCGTAAATGAAGATGATAAATGAAAAACTCCAGATGCTGGGAAACGCATCTGGAGCTAGTCTGAAATATGAGGGGGCTCAAGAGATTATAGGATGGTACCTTTGAGCAAAATGGCAACAAACAAAATAAAACAACATGTTGCAAAGATACCAAACTTAACTTTGAGATAATTGCAGCGGGCGAAAGACCTCTCTGTCTCAGCGTAAGTGCTGCGCTCATTCCTGTTCTGTTCTTTGCTTGAATACTTCATAAGCACCATCCCTTGTCTTGATGATGTTACTATAAAACCTCTATGCATCATAATCTGCAAAAAAATGCATCAATTCTGCATATTTCTTATAAAGAAGTATTAAGCATCTGTTAATTATAAAAATATCGGTTCATCTGGTAGAAGAACAATCCGTTTTTCATATAAAAGTTGTATTCTTCTGTTGTATCGACGTCTAATTCCATAGTGATCTCAGTAGTGTAAGTATAATAGGTATGAGCGGTCAGAGGTGTTCCTGTTAGCTTTTCAAATAACTGCAGATCAGAATCCGGTATCTTTGTTGGAGTCATACCTGCACCGCTTCCGGATCCTTTCTCAAAGCTGAGCTCATAATAAGAGGCTAATATATCGTATAGAGTGTCAAAACAAGTGTCACTGAACGTAGTTGAATTACCGACATGGCTTCCTAAAAAGTTATACAGTGGAAGTATATAATCATTGTAATATTCCAGTTCTACCAGACTTCCTTCACTATAGAAAGTGTTGGAATTAGGATCCAGATTCATTGTAAATGTAATCAGTTTGTTTGTGTCATAATCCAGGAAGCAATTCATTTCAAATCCAAAATAGTAGATATTAACCACCCATATCGTAAAACTGCGGTAAGAATCTTCGTCTGAGGTTGCGAGATATTTGGATATATACATCTCGTAGATACCATTTACAGTAAAATCACAGGAAAAATAATCTGAGAAATACGATGTCAGTTCATTTACGGTTATATCATGAATCTCACTGTAGGAATGCTTGTCCGTATAATCAAAGTTCAGATCGGTATAATAACATTCTCCGTTTATGATGTTGATCTTCTCAAGCAGTGTCAGTTTATTTGTTACATCGAGATTGTTCGGACTGATCTCATGGCTGGATACGGAATTCAATGTTTTCCTGTCCTGAATACGAAAATACAGATTCGAGGCAATGATACAGATCACAAAAATTGCAATGCATATTATAAACCAGAGAAGATTCTTGTATAGGAAATGAAGAATACCGCGTGCTTTTCCGGTATGTTCGACAGAGGGAACAGTACCTTCTTCACTTTCATTTATCATATCATTTACTTCTGATTCAGAGATATCATCGTCTTCCTTATGGGCAGCGGTCAGTTCATAGGAAGCAATGACAGATTCTTTATTTTCTTCGTTACTCATGATGTGCCGCCTCCTTTATATTTGGTAATGTAATAGTGACAACCGTACCGCGTCCGACGGCACTCTTGTATTTGATCTTAGCCTGATGGATCTCTGCAATCTTGCTGCAAATGGCAAGACCGAGTCCGGCGCCGCCCTGCGCACGGGATCTGGATTTGTCGATTCGGTAGAAAGCTTCACTGATTCGTGTGATTTCTTCCGGTGGCATTCCCCGTCCGTTATCTTTGATAATGATTACATAATTATCATCCCTTACGGTTCCGGCTACATGGATAAGACCATTGTCGTCGATCGCTTTTCTGGCGTTATCAATGATATTGATGATCAGAGACTGAAAGAGGTCAATGTCCATCATACAGCAGCCCTTTCGGCAGCTTGACTTTAATGTGATATGTTCCTTTGCCAGCTCCGGCTTCATAACATTGATTACATTTCGGACCGCAAGGGCCGGATCAGTCGGTGTCAATATAGTTTCCTGATTCTTAACGACCAGCAGATCTAGTAATTTCAAGGATAAGCTCTCCAGACGTTTTCCTTCTGAGAAGATATAGTTGGCTGCTTCATTTGTTTCGTCTTCACTCATATTCTGGCTTCGCAGAAGATCGGCATAACCGATGATCGAAGTCATAGGGGTCTTTAATTCATGTGCGAAGCTTCCCATAAACTGTTCCTGTTTTTCCATAGAGAAATGAAGCTCTGAGATGTTATCTTCGATAGTATCTGCCATGTTGTTGAAATCATTTGCGAGTGCCTCGATCTCATCGCCGGAGTGGATGTGCAGACGGGCAGAGTAATCACCGTGGGAGATATGCTGCGCAAGTGATGATAATTTTTCCAACGGCTTTGTAAGCAGGCTGGCTGCGATCATGGATGTGATACTTCCGACAACGAAGATCGCGATCAACAGCAGACGGAATGTATTCTGTTCCTGCGCACGAGCAGCATACACGGAAGTGATGTCATAGACAATGTCCATCTGTGAGATGTCCAGATTTTCTGTATTGATATCCATGGAACTGCATAATTGCAGATAGTAGTTATTATTTTCTCTCCAAATGATCGAATTACAGGTATTTTCATCCGATGGTTTCATTTCTTTATATGTAAAGGATGAATTCATGATGCTTACGACTTCCATATCCGAATTTCGAAGAATGATATTCTTGCGGTTGGAGTTGCCCTGGGCGGAAAGCTGGTTAATGATATTAGACATGTCGATATAAGATGATACAGAATTTGTATCAACAGCAATCAGCAGAGTACTCTGAATACTCTCATAATTTAGCAGGTCACTGTCGATGGTGGAAGATAACGAGGTTTTGAATGATCGGTGGATCAGTATGGTTCCTCCCAGACCGAAGGACAGTCCCAGAAGTACAACCATACATAATACCAGTTTATGCTTAAATTTCATAGAAACTCCTTTTTAGATCTCCAGACGATATCCGATCTTGTTAATGGTTTTTAAGCAGTCCTCCAGTCCGAGCTTTTTACGCATACGCTGAACATGGAGCGCAACTGTGCGGCTGTCGCATGGATAGTCGCCGCCCCAGATACGTTCATAGATCGTTTCACGATAGAGGGCAACGCCCGGATTCTGTGCAAATAACAGCAGCAGTTCATATTCCTTGTTTGTCAGAGGAATCTCCCTGCCGTTTTTGGTAACGCTCATTGCGACAGTATCGATCATCAGATCACGTATGGCTATCGTTGTATTCAGCTTATTATATCTCCGGAGTACAACCTCGATCCTTGCAAGAAGCTCGACGATCTCAAATGGTTTCACGATATAATCTTCGGCTCCCATCTTCAGACCCATAACACGGTCGTTTAAGGAATTCTTTGCTGTGATAAAGATTACAGGGATTTTTAACGGTTTTATATATTCAAGGACATCATAACCGGATGCACCCGGAAGCATGATGTCGAGCAGAACCAGGTCAAACGGATTTTCTTCTAATATATCGGCTGCAGCCAGACCATCATAGATACAGGTACAGGAATATCCCGCCTTTGTAAGACTCATTTTGATCAGATTGGCGATTGGCTTTTCGTCTTCTACTACTAAAATATTAATCATAAATACATAACCTCCTGCGGGTCGACCTTAAATGACCCCATACGAATTAATTCTACTATATTTTAGAAGAACATAAAAGAGAATAATGCTGAAAAAATGAGATTTAAGGTTTTGTCCTGTCCCCTCCCGGCTGTCCACCCACCTACTTCATGTCTGCTCCCTTCCGGCCGGATCCTTTGCATATAAACTCGCATATTTTCTATGAACTGTACCTGCCTTATTTGCTCATGCTCCTGTGCAAACTCGCCTTCGGCTCAAACATGCACCCGCATTCGCGGGCAAGGTACAAGTTCATAACGAAAATATTGCTTTATGTTTATATGCAAAGAATCCAGCCGGTAGTAGGCAGGCACGAAGTTGGGTAATACATAGCCGGTAGTGGGTAGGTGCGAGGACAAGCCGGGCGTGGCGATGTGGAACATTGGGGAGTTCACAAGATGTTGTTTAGATGGTATATTAATAAAGATTGGATGAAGTTATTAAGCTATTATGTGTTTTAAAGAAAAGGGCAATATTTCTTAATAAAGGACAATAAGCAAATGATGAAAAAGGAAGAACTGAAAGAGTTAGAGGAAAGGATAGTGAATGGTTATCGCATCAGCAGAGAGGAAGCCGGATTGCTTATGGAAGCTGACCTGACAGAGCTATCTGAGGCGGCAGACCGGATTCGACTGCATTTTTGTGGAAATGTCTGTGATGTCTGTTCTGTGGCGGCGGTCAAGGTAGGACAATGCAGCGAGGATTGTCTGTACTGTGCACAGTCAACAAGAGCAAAGGATAAAGTTCCGGCAGAATGTGTGCTGGGCGAGAAGGTATTGACGGATATAGCGGTTCAGGATAAGAGCAGAGGCTCTTATCGTTATGGACTGGTGTCTGTTGGCAGGCGACTGTCGAAAAAAGAGGTAGAGCTTGCTGTTTCAAATGTTGCGGATATAAGAAAAACTGCGGATATCCATGTGTGCGCATCCCTTGGTATGTTGGATAAGGAGGATTTCATGAAGCTGCATGAAGCAGGGATGACGATGGTTCATAATAATATGGAGACATCGGATGAATTCTTTAAGACCTTATGTACTACGCACACCTCAGATGATAAGAGAAAAAGTATCCGGGCGGCGAAAGCAGCCGGCATGAAGGTGTGCAGTGGCGGACTGATCGGACTGGGAGAGACACTTTCTGATCGAATTGATCTGGCATTTTCCTTGAGAGAGCTGGATGTGGATTCTGTTCCGATCAATATGTTGAATCCGATTCCGGGAACTTATTTTGAGCATCAGGAACCGATGAAAGAAGATGAATTTCTTCGTACGGTTGCAATCTTTCGGTTTGTTCTGCCGGATACATTTATCCGCTTGGCTGCCGGAAGGGCATTTTTGCCTGATAATGGAAAGGCGGCACTTCGAGCCGGTGCAAATGCGGTTATCAGCGGTGACTTTCTGACAACGACAGGAATTACATTTGAGACAGATCTGCAGATGATACGTGAGCAGGGGTACGAGGTCGGAGCACCAAAGCCCGGCACCCGCATGGACTTTTAATCGATATTGTTTCGTCCCACCGGCCGACTGAATCCTCTGTATTAGACTCGCATATTTTCTATGCATTGCACTTGCCTGATCCGCTCATGCTTCAGTGCAAACTCGCCTTTGGCTCGGACATGCACCCGCATTCGCTGGCAAAGTACAATTCATAACGAAAATATTGCTAATGTCTATATACAGAGGATTCAGTCGACCGGTGGGACGAAATAGTGTCGGGATGTAAGATTTAACTGCGGTTGTTGAATTTTCGGGAAGAAAATTATATTATAAAAAAGAATGAAAATAAGATCCGACATAAAGGATTTACGGACAAATAATTTGTTTTAAGAAGAAAGAGGTACAACATGAACATTTATGACAGAATGATGGCGATTGGCACGAAGATGACAGAGATGGATGCCTCCACTTATCAGGGAGCATTTATCGGGAAGATATCATATATGGCAGAGAAGGAGCAGGCAGGACAGGCAGGCAGCATCCGCTACGAATTCGGAGCCGTAAAGGAGAATGCATTTATGTATATTCTTCCGATCCTTGGTTATGTAGATGGTGAGGAGTCACCTGTAGAGAAATTTACGGTAACTCTGGTAAAACCATCTGATAAAGAGAAAGAGTTGAAACGAGTGGAAGCAGCTTCTTATGATAATGCAGAGGATTTTCATACATTTTCAAAAGAAGAGGTTTACAGCTTCAGTAAGGAGACGGGTGATCAAAACAAGATTCATCTGACCGACCATCCGGTTGTACAGGGGATGCTTCTCCTTCGTACCGCCGCTGTAAAGGCAGATGATGTGGCGAGAATCGATGTGAAGTTTGTGGAACCGTCATATGCAGAAGAAGAACTGAAATGGGCATATGATGGCAGGGATTATGTATTGTTTGCAGATGGATATGTGAAGGCAACATTCCGTATCAAATAATATCTGACATGGAGGGTGTATGAAGGTAAATAAGTTCAGCCGGATGTATCTGGTTGGCATGATCTGTATACTTTTGTCCGGTTTTTTTCCGTATTTCAGATATCGTTTTACGATACAGGATGTAGAGACTTTGAAGCAGGGGTATCCTTTATTGAATCTGAAAAAGCTGGCAACACAATATAGCGGTATGGGAGAAATCAACTTTTTTACGCGTGTTGTGCCATATTTTATTTTGCTTGCGGGAATTGCCGGAATTGTATTGATATTGATCTATTTTGCAGGCGACCATGATACATGGAATATATTTAATCTGAATATGTTTATTCCTGTTGTAGCTTCGGGTGTTGGATTATTTATTATAAGACACCATCAGACGATCCGGGCAATTCGTGAAATATTGAACGACACTACAGAGAGTATGCGCGAAAGCGGTTATACAGGATCTGCCGGATACGGAGCAGGATTTTATCTATTGGCAGCGGGCGTTATGATCAGTCTGGTGAGTGCGGTATGCTTCTTTGCACTTGATAAATAATTGAGGTATGAGAGATGGCAAATGAAAAGATTTTGTTGGTGGAAGATGATTTTGCACTTGCAATGGGAACAGAATATACATTAAAAACTGAAAATTACGAAGTCGTGAAAGCCTCGAATCTGGCAGAAGCGAAAGCACTGTTACACCCGGACATCGATCTTGTATTATTAGACGTGATGCTTCCGGATGGAAATGGCTATGATTTTTGCCGATATATAAGAGAACATGATAATTATGTTCCTGTCATATTCCTGACGGCGGTTTCTGATGAGGTGAATCTGGTACAGGGGTTGGAACTTGGGGCAGATGATTATATTGCAAAGCCTTATCGCGTAAAAGAACTTCTGACAAGGATTGCAGTTATCTTGCGTCGGCAGAAATATAATTCCGATACAAAAGAAAAGAAGGAAGAAACGGAAGCGGACATTATATTCGGACATACAAGACTTGATAACAGGCTTTATAAGATTTATCAGAAAGAACGAAATGTAGACTGTACACCGAGCGAATTCCGTTTATTAAAAGAACTGGTGACACATGCGGATCAAGTACTTACCAGAAAACAGCTGATTGAACGGCTCTGGGATGTAGATGAAGCATTCGTAGATGATAATACCTTGTCTGTTTATATCAAACGTCTGCGCGATAAGCTGGAAGAGGATGCGGTCTACATTCAGACTGTCCGCGGGATCGGCTATACCTTTTCATTAGGCAATTCAACTAATAAGTAAATATATATTATAAATTAAAATAAAAAAGATGCTATTACATATTATTACGCAAGACACTTCCGTTCTAATCCTCGTGCAGTGGTACATAAAGCAGCAAAATACGCTGCTTAAGTACCAGCCTCGGATAAGGCTTGCTTCATAATAGTAATGACATCTTTTTTATATACTATACTGTATGTTTACTTATTAGTTGAATTGCTTATTTAAGGTTTACATAGTCTGCGGATACATAGCCGGTGTAGCTTTTGCGTCCCTTTTTAAAGGAAACTTTATACCAGTTTGTGCCGCGGCTTGTGCGGATGCCCTTTACAGTGAGCGTTTTGCCGTTTGTAACGGTTGTCAGGATCTTGCTGCTTGTATTTGCACCCTTTCTTACATTTAATACACCGCATGCAACTTTAACCTTCTGGGTTGTTTTTACAGTTGAAGCGGCAGCGGAACGTTTTCCTTTATATACAGTTTTTCCGATCTTGTTAAATGCAGTAACATGATATTTATATTTGGATGATGCCTTTGCATTTATACAGTAGATGAACTGAGTTCCATTGTTGATCGTTTTGATCTTCTTATATTTCTTTGCTTTGGTATCATAACGATAAATGTAGTAGCCATTCACACCCTTGATAGGTTCCCATGACAGGAGTTGTTTGGAGCCATAGCTCTTAACCTTTACATTTGTTACCTTTTGGGGAATTATCTTTGCGGATGTTGTAACACTTTCACCGGTGTACGTCTTGCCGTTATATTTCCTGTATGATTTGATCTGAAACTTATAGCCGTTGTTGGATGTAAGACCACTCTGTGTAAATGTTGTAGTTTTTGCAGATGTGATCGTTGCAATCTTTGTCCATGAAGAACCGGCTGCATCTTCTTTTACATACAGACGGTAGCCGTCGATATTGCTTTCCTTCTTCCATGTCAGCTTCACGGTGTCAGCCTTGATGGTTTCGGCTTTGAAATTCTTAACAGCTGCCGGTTTGGTCAGTACTGTTACGGAATCGGAACGATCGGTGTTTGTATTTTTGCCGCTCTTTGTATAGTAAGCAATGACGGAATAAGTATATTCTTTATTGCCGGTTAAACCTGTGTGTGTGAAGGATGTTGTATTTTTGTTCTTGATCGTTTTGAGATGTGACCATTTATTTGCATCGTTTTTCACATAGATCTTATAGCCGGATACATTTACCTGTGGATTCCAGCGGATCGTAGCGGAATTCTTTGTTGCAGATACCGTTACATCGGATACCTTGCCCGGTTTTGTGTTTCCTGTTGCGACATTTGAGTAATCAAAATAAGCTTTTTTGCCGTCTTCTACATAGTAGGCACGAACCTTATATGAATAAGAAGTACCACAGTTAAGATCTGTGTCTTTCCATGTGTTTGAAGAAGCGCCCTCTACATAGGAAGCGGTTTCATATTTTCCGGTTGACGCATTCAATCTGGAGATCCGGTAGCCGCTGACTTCTGTCTGCGCGTCCCATGTTATTGTGAGGGATGTCTCTGCCTTTTTGGATACAGCTGCATTTGTAACTGTCTTTTTCTGTGTAGTTGCATGTACCGGAGTGGAATACGCACCATAATAGTTGCCATCCTTCAACTTATAATAAGCGCGGACCTGATAACTGTATAAAGTATTGATCTCGAGATCCTTGTCGATGTAGGTCGTCTTTGAGGCACCGGTTGTTTTGCCGATCTTCTCATACTTTCCGGTTTCTTTATTCAAACGATAGATCTGATAGCCGTAAGCATATGGAACCTTATTCCATTTCAAAGTTATACTTAACATGCTGGCGGTCTTTCTTGTCAGGTTCTTGACAGCGGCAGGCTTCTTGACATAACGGAAGTTCATATCGACTCTGCCTGCGATTCCATCGACGGAACCGGAAGATGTGTACTGCCAGTAGGAGTACTTACCATCAAATGATGCATGAATGCTTCCGGTCGCACTGTCCCATCCCGGATACTGGGCGAGCCAGATCTGGTAGTTCTTTGCGATCGCATTTGAATTCACATCATTTGTAAGTAAGGATTTGTTGGCATATACCATAGCGGTATAATTCTTGCTTTCCACCTCTTTACAGAAAGCATTGCAGATCGTTGTTGCCTGAGCAACACTTAGATGTGCGCGTGCAAGTCTGCCGGTGTTGCCTGTATAATATTCAAAATCCATAACAATAGGAAGGTTGATGTCATAACCCTTGAGCAGGTTCATTGTAAAGTCAGCTTCCGCTTTGGCTTCCGCTGTGCTGATTGCCTGTGAGTAGATATAGACGCCTACATCCAGACCCGCGTCGATAGCACCTTGTAAGTTTTCCTTATATAATGCATCTGCTTCCAGTACACCGGATTCTGTTGTGCGAAGCGCTACACGGATGATCGCAAATTTGACACCATCTGCTTTTACTTTTTTCCAGTCAATTTTTCCTTGCCATCTGGAGATGTCGATACCATCGATCACATCGTAGCCGTCGAACTGGCTGTCATGGGAATAACTGCCGGTGTTGATGGCTGCGAGAGATGGACTGCTGTTATAATCTGACTGTTTCTGCAGTTCGCTGAATGCCTCAGGATCTTCGCCGTATTTCTGATTGATATATGCAACCTGTGCATCCGTCAGGGACGAACGATCAAAGGTTCCGTTTGCAACCATAGTGTTGATTGCGTCTTCATAAGATGAGTCCGTATGGCTGCCGGAAGCGGAAACGCCGGATTGTGATTGATAGGTATAAGCTGCCTGTGCGGATACATGTCCGGCATTTTTTGGCATAGAGAATGCTGCAAGGCCGGTAAGCATACCGCACAGGATGGTTGTGACTAGTTTTTTCAAGATAAATAACCTCCCATTTGTTTTGAGTGAAAATGTTTTATAAGCATATGTAAAAATAAATCCTTTGCTATTGTAAAAAAGACGTTTTTGTATTTTTACATACAGAAACATAATATTTTTTTTACATACAAAAGTCAATATATGGACGTGATTTAAGATTTACAATATAAAGAAAAGCTGCGTTTGTAAAACATATGTCAAGAGTCTTTACTGAATATTTACCCAAAAGACGGATTTTTTTAGTGAAAAGATGATCGGATGATGTTATACTTATAATATCTGTGGAATAAAACGACAAAATAATTGATACGGAAGGGAAAAACACATGGAAGAAAAAGTAGGTTTTTTTAAGACGGTTGCCGGAATGTTCAAAGGCCTGGTTCGTCCGTCGGAATATATAAAGACAGGAAGGAAAAGCTCTTGGTTTGCTATACATGTGCTGGTTATTTGTGTCAGTATTTTGCTGCCGATGGTTGTTTTCTATATTCCTGTGAGTAAAAAGATCGGATATAATCGACTGGCAGATGCAATTGATGACAGGATTGCTTATTTCAGTGTTAGTCAGGACGGTTTTTACTGTAAGAAAAAGTATGAGATGAAGCGACCGGGTGGTGCTTATATCCGGATTGATTCTACTGATTATGATACAGAATCAGATGAGATCGATGAGCTGTTGGAAGAGGGACATTATAGAACAATGGTTGTTGTATCGAATCAGGAGATTCTTTTATACAGTGATGATGCGCCTACTCGTATCAGCTGGAGCAGCGTATACAGTCATCTCCGGTCAATCGAGAAGAGGGATATATATGATAAAGAGATTCTGCTTACGTTTACAAGACGCTATGATACACCGTTTCTGATAGGTATTACGCTTGTGATGGCAGTATTGTTAATATTTATTTATTATATTGCAACTCTGATATGGGGATTTATCATAAATGCAATAAAACGAATATTTGGTATAAGTGACGAGGTCAGTTTTTCAGATATTGTAAAGGCATCAACGCTTGTCAGAACCCCATGGTTTGCGGCTGCTGTTTTGATCGCCGGATATGTATTAAAAGGTCAGTTTGTATTTATGTATATTCTGTGTGTGATCATAACATTTGTTTATTTGATAGCAGCAATTAAATTATATGCAGATCAGATCCTGCGGATACCGGAGAAACCGGAAACAGGAGCGCAGGAAGAACATGTACCGGATGAAGATTATTATGGAGACTGATAACAGTTTCTCATTATATTATAAAATAACTATTAGGAGGCAGTATGCGTAAAACAAAAATTATATGTACATTAGGACCATCAACGGATGATGATGATATTTTAAGACGGCTTATGATCGAGGGAATGAATGTTGCTCGATTTAACTTTTCACATGGAGATCATGCACAGCATAAACGCAATATGGAACGTATTATGAAATTCAGAACAGAACTGAATCTTCCTGTTGCAACACTGCTTGATACAAAGGGACCGGAAATTCGTGTTAAAGATTTCAAAAACGGAAAGATCGAACTGAAACCGGGTCAGACATTCACACTTACAACCGATGAGGTAGAGGGTGATGAGAAGATGGTTTCGATCACATATAAGAACCTTGTAAATGACGTAAAGCCGGGTAATACGATCCTTATCGATGACGGACTGATCGAGATGACAGTGGAACAGGTATCAGAGAGTAAGATAGTTTGTCGTGTGGTAAATGGCGGACCGGTATCAAATCACAAAGGGGTAAACGTACCACGCGTAAATCTGTCTATGCCATATATCAGCGACCAGGATCGCTCGGACATTATATTCGGTATAGAAAATGATTTTGATTTCATTGCTGCTTCCTTTGTAAGAACTGCAGATGATGTATTGGAGATCCGCAAGATCTTAGATGAGCATGGATGCGATAATATCAATATCATTTCCAAAATTGAGAATATGCAGGGAGTTGAGAATATCGACGAGATCATCCGCGTGTCAGATGGTATTATGGTAGCCCGTGGCGATATGGGTGTTGAGATTCCGTTAGAAGATGTCCCTGTTATCCAGAAGATGATCATTAAGAAAGTATACAATGCTGATAAACAGGTTGTGACAGCGACACAGATGCTTGATTCCATGATCAAGAATCCAAGACCAACGAGAGCAGAGGCGACAGACGTTGCAAATGCGATCTACGACGGAACAAGTGCAATCATGCTTTCCGGTGAGACTGCAGCAGGTAAGTATCCGGTAGAGGCGCTTCATACCATGATCAAGATTGCAGAGCGTGCAGAAGAAGATATTGATTATACAAAACGTTTTTATGAGAGAGGAAATATCCAGAATCCGGATATCACCAGCGCTATTTCTCATGCGACTTGCACAACTGCGATCGATCTTGGTGCGGCGGCAATCGTAACTGTAACCAAATCCGGAAAAACTGCCCGCATGATCTCCAAATACAGACCGAAATGCCCGATCATCGGATGTTCACCGGTTGAGAAGGTCTGCAGACAGCTGAACCTTTCATGGGGTGTTCAGCCACTTCTGATCGCAGAGGAGAATAATACTGATGATCTGTTTGAGCATTCGGTAGAGGCGGCTAAGAGAAACCATTATATTAAGGATGGAGAAATCGTTGTTATTACTGCGGGGGTTCCGCTTGGCGTTACCGGAACAACCAACCTGATCAAAGTACATGTAGTTGGACACATTCTGGTTAAGGGAGTTTCTGTAAACGAAAAATCTGTATGTGCCCCCTTGTGTGTAGCTGATTCAGAGGAAGAATTAATAAAAAACTACAATTCCGGTGATATTATCGTTATGAAAGAAACCAGCAATAATATCATGGAGCAGTTAAAAACTGCTTCAGCGATCGTATGTGAGAAGGACGGAAAGAATTCGCATGCAGCAATTGTTGGTTTAAGCAGGGATATCCCGGTTATTATAGGAGCGAAAAATGCAACACAGATTCTGAAAACCGGAGCAATTGTTACGGTAAAAGCAAAAGACGGAGTAGTTGTTTCATAGCTCTGTAACAAATCTTAAATTTTAAGAAATTAAGGGAAAACGTATAAAATCCATGAATTGCTGTAGGTTTGTCAAACATATGTTACACAGATGCCAGATAATCCTTTAGTACCTGATTTGGAGATTTCCATCCTAATG